>JAQUON010000036.1 GCA_028717045.1 Candidatus Omnitrophota bacterium
TTTTTTCTACCACCTCTTCAATCCTGCCGGGATGGATTCGCCCGTCGCTAATCAATTTTTCCAATACCCGCCTGGCTATCTCGCGCCGCACCGTGTCAAAACAGGAAAGCGTAACCGCCTCGGGCGTATCGTCAATAATCACGTCCACGCCCGTGGCCATCTCCAGGGCTCGGATATTTCTGCCTTCCCTGCCGATGACCCTGCCTTTCATTTCATCATTGGGAAGATTCACTACGCTCACCGTTGATTCGACGGTATGCTCAACCGCACATCTTTGAATCGCAAGGCTTACAATCTCCTGGGATTTCTTATCCAGCGTAGAGCGTATCTCTTCCTCCTGCCGTTTGATCAGGACCGCCTTTTCTGCATTCAGTTCTTCATTGAGGCGGTTCAATAATATCTGTTTTGCTTCTTCGACAGAAAGCGAGGATATTTTTTGCAGGCGTTCTTTCTCCTCCGCAATGAGCATATGTAGCTGGTTCTCTTTTGCCCTTAACGATTCTTCCTGTTTTTTGAAATTTTCCTTTCTCGCGTCAATCTCTTTTTCCTTCTTCTCCAAAAGATCGAGCCTGCGGTCGATGTTTTCTTCCTTCTGTGCCAATCTCTTTTCAAGGTTAAAAATCTCCTGCCTTCGGTCTTTTGTTTCATTGTCAAAATCCTGCCGCATTTTATACAAAAGATCCTTGGCCTCTAGTTCCGCCTGCCGGCGTATATCATCCGCCTCTTTCTTACCTCTCTCAAGGAGAATTTTGACTTTCGCTTCCGCGTCTTCAATCTTCTTCTCGGCGACATATCTTCTTATAAGATAACCGACATATATCGATATTGCCGCCACAATGATGGTTACGACTATATTAAGCATCTATCACTCAACCTCCTTTTAAGGTAAACACAAAAGTGCCTTTTCATTGAGCCTTCTTCGTATGGCGCCTCAGATAAAAAACAGCTATTGTGTTTAGTCTTTGTGTAAGGTGAAAAAATTAGGCAACAATAACCTTGCTGACTGCTACGTCTGCGTTTGTGGCGGGGATTCGGGGCAAGATCTGAAAATCAAATGCGAGACCTATCGTGTATGCGCTTGAGGGTAGTTTTTTCAGGAACCGATCGTAACAGCCTCTGCCGCGGCCAAGCCTTCGGCCCTTGGCATCAAAGGCCACGCCCGGCACCATGACAAGGTCTATCCTGTGAAAAGCAACTGGTTTTTTTATCACAGGCTCCGACGTGCCGTAGAGGCCTCTTTGGAGCTTCGTATCCCTATGTAATATACATGCGTGTAATGTGCGGCTGCGGCCGCACACAGGCACTACAATCGTTTTTCCCAAATTAAGCGCATCCTGGATCATGTCCTCGGTATCAACCTCGCCGTCAAATGAGACGTAGCTCATTACAACTTTTGCCTTTTTAAACACCGGAGTCTTAAACAATTTCTGTTTAATGCGCCAGCTTTTTCTTGCGCGATCTGCCTCCTTCTGTATCCTCAATCTATGTAAAATTGTAGTACGAATCTTTTGTTTTGTCAACCCTGCACATCGAATTACGTTACGCATCGGTTACGTATCAATGAAAAATGAGCTTGCGCGGCTTGGCCGTTTTTTTAAAGTTCCTCGGTTTCTGTATTTTTTTCAATGCCCCTTCTTTGCCTTTCTGTGCAAGCTCCTGATAGATCAAAACCCACACGCAATCCATATCGTTATCGATTTCGCACTTGCCATTGTTAACGCCGCTGCATGGGCCGTTGCGCATGCCTTTAGGGCAGAGCGTAACCGGGCAACGGGCAGCAGTAAGGTCCAACACGCATTCTCCGCAAAGAGAACATTTTTCATAAAAATTGCCCTTGCTATCAAGGCTTGCGCCAAATAAGGTATCGCAGGCGGGTATAATCGCTATCCCCTTGCGCTCGTTATCTTTAACCGTCTGAACGCCTAACCCACAGGCAAGCACCAGCACGGCATCTGCAGCCTGCAAGGCCTTTGCATGTTGCGCGAGCTCCTTTTTGACCTGCGCTGCAACGCATGGCGCCTGGGGGATCGCGCTGCCCACTATATCCTTGCCATGCCCCTTCAATAATTGTGCCATCGCTGCTACTTCCCGCTCCCCTCCTGTGCAGCATTGCGTTGCGCATTCCCCGCAACCGATGAGAAATATGGCGCGGTGTCCTTCTAACATCCGCAGCAGCTCCTGAATTGGTTTTTGTTCTGTCGCTATCATGTGCGTGTAAAAAAAATCCCCGCACTATGCCGTTGGGTATGATGGGCTGAACCGCTTTGGGTACAGGTGGGTGTCTGCTCCGCAGTGCCACAGCACAACGGAAGCTTCTGACTCCCTTTAATGTGGTGTTGGCTCACCAATCATCAAACTTCCAACGTGCACGGCAGGGATATGGGTGTATGCCGTTTTTTCCTTTGACCACAGTATATCATATTGTGTCTGAGAAATCAAGCTATCTAATCGCGGCGTTAAAAAATTTTTTTAGCTCATCCACCAGCTGCGTATGCAACGAATTGACCTCTTCATCAGTTAATGTGCGCTGCGGCGAACAATACGTACAGGAAATAGTCAGGCTTTTGGCATCGTCTGGAATTTGTTCGCCTTTATAGTATTTGCTGATCTCTGCGTCCTGCAAAAGCCCTTTTGAGCTGTTTGCCCCCCATCGAGCTATCTCGTCTAAAATGGCCCCCGTACGCACGGCGTCCTTGACAACAATGGTAGTATCCCGAGTGATTCCCGGCATACGGGCAAAAGGCTTGAACCTGCGCTTGAGGTTTGCCGAAGACAGAAGCGTCTCTACGTCTATTTCCGCCTCAACCACTTCTTTATTCTTTATGTCCAACCTCTCGCACATTTCTTTACGCAATCTCACAAGTGTGCCCACCAACGTGCCGCGTACATACACCTCTGCCTCGTGGACGTTTTTCATGACAAACCGGCAGGCGTCTTTCTCAATCCCGAGCCGTTCAAAAAGAACCTCTATCGTTCCTTTGATGTGGAGTAAGCCCGCTTCGTCATACACGCGGTCTTTGCCCACCCACAGCATCCGCCCTCCACAGAGGGCTATCCCTAATTTGTAATGTTCCTGAACCTTTTGTGCAGCATCGAGGCCGTATGTATGGGCGATTTCAAAAATAGCTATGTAAGGCTGTTTCTGGCGCAGGTTGTAGGCAACGCACTGCGCCAGACTCGTCAGCAACGTTGTCCTGAGCACCGTCTGATCTTTGCTTAAAGGATTTGCGATTGCAATTTCCTTGTCCGCACTTTGCCCCGGAGTGCGTACCCACCCTTTCTCTACAAGGCTATAGGTAATTACTTCATTCAGTCCCAGGCCGATGAGAATTTCTTTTAAGGACCTGTTAAGAGCGGTGTCGTCCTGAGGGCCTGCGGGGGGCCTGATGCGCGGAATGGTATTAGGTATACGGCCATAACCGAATATTCGCGCTATTTCTTCAATAAGATCGACCTCTATTTTGACATCTTGTCGGAAAGAAGGTATGCTGACTGTGTATTTTTTTTGCGATAATGCCTTCGCTTTAAAGCCCAGGCTTTCCAGAATCCCTTTTATTGTGCCGGACGGGATCTGGACGGCTAACGCACGCCTCAGATGTATCCCATCCAACGCAATACGCCTGGTGGGTACTTTCGCAGCCCCAGAAATTTTTGCTGCGGATACCGTGCCACCGGCAACTTGCCCGATCAAGCGCGCAGCACGCAATGACGCTTCTTGCACGATTGCTATATCAACGCCTCTTTCAAAGCGGTAGGCTGATTCGCTCTCCAATCCAAGCATACGCCTGCCTCGGCGGACTACTACCGGATTAAACACGGCTGCCTCAAGCAATATGCGCGAGGTAGCAGGACCTACTTCGGTCTCCCTGCCGCCCATTATTCCTGCTATTGCTACCGGGGCCCCTGCATCTGCAATTACCAGAACGTCATCGTTGAGCTGCCGCTCAACACCGTCGATAGTAACGATTTTTTCTCCCTTCTGCGCCCTGCGCACAGTTATTGCCCCTGCCTGCAGTGCATCAAAATCAAATGCATGTAGCGGTTCACCCCACTCAAACAAAATATAGTTAGCGATATCTACTATGTTGTTTATACTGCGGCACCCTATCAGCTCAAGACGCTGCCTAAGCCATTCCGGGGAAGAGCCTACTTTTATTCCCTCGATAAGCTGGGCGGTATAAAGCGGGCAATCCTTTTTTTCCTGAACTTCTATGCCCAGCGTATGCCCACCCCCCCTACGCAACGGCTGCGGCTCGGGAAGCTTGAGTTTCTTATTGGTAAGCGCGGCAACCTCGCGGGCAACCCCGACAATGCTGAGCCAGTCAGGCCGGTTTGAGGTAATTTCGATCTCAAACACGAAATCGCCTCTACTCTCCTCAAAGGATACTACTTCAAGGCCAGCCATAGTCAATTTCTCGGCCAATGCCCGGGGGGAAAGAGTAATCGCAACGAAATCTTTCAGCCAATTATAAGTAATTTTCATGCGCTAAAACTGCTTTAAAAACCTCAAATCGTTTTCGAAAAGTAAGCGTATATCTTCGATGCCGTACTTAAGAAGCGCTATCCTCTCAACGCCCATGCCAAAGGCAAAGCCTGTGTATCGCGAGGGGTCGTAACCGACATGCCTAAATACATTGGGATGGATCATGCCTGAGCCTAAAATTTCAAGCCAGCCTTTCCTGCCGCAGAGAGAGCACCCCTTGCCTTTACAGAGGATGCAGGAAATATCTACTTCTGCGGAGGGCTCGGTAAAAGGGAAAAAATGCGGCCTAAAGCGCATCGAGATATCTTTGCCGAATACTGATTTGGCAAAAAATTCAAGCGTGCCCTTTAAGTCGGCAAACGTGATATCGGCATCTACCACAAACCCTTCTATCTGATGAAACATAAAAGAATGGCTTGCGTCAACCGCATCGGGCCGATACACGCGCCCAGGAACCACTATCGCTAAAGGAGGCTTGTGGGATTTCATCACCCGGATCTGCACCGGCGAAGTGTGGCTGCGCAACAACAGTGTACTTTTCGTCGCAAGATAGAACGTATCAAACACATCCCGCGAAGGGTGCTCCAGCGGGATATTCAACCCGGTAAAATTATTGAATTCGGTCTCTATCTCCGGGCCTTCTACAACTGAAAACCCCATTTGCCTAAAGATAGCGCATACTTCGCTGATGATTTTGGTGATAGGATGGAGGTGCCCGAGCTCCGGGGCAATGCCCGGCATGCCGATATCGATAGTATCGGCATCTGCGCCTTCTCGCCATGCCGCCAAGGCCTTTTGTTTTTCATCGAGAAGCGCAAGGAGGCCCGTTTTAAGCTCATTCACCTGCCTGCCGAAAGAAGCGCGCTCTGCAGCCGGCAGAGAAGGGATTGTGCCCGTCAGCTGTGCGATAAGACCTTTCCTGCCAAGGTATTTTACGCGCACCCCCTCCAATGCCTGTATAGATTTCAGATCGTTAAGGTCGCAGGCTATTTGAGTTTTAATTGCTTCAATATCCATACTGCTCCTAAGATGACCAACAACACCAGCGCAAAATTTATTTTGCGCACGTTCAGTTTTTCCGCATATGGCCGGCCAGGCTTGATGACACGCACCGTTTCAGCGTGTATATCAAGGTCGCCGCCGTGTACAATGCAGGCACGATGGAAGGTACCTGTTACCTCAACCCAATCGCCCTTTGATTGATAACTACCTGTGCGCTGAATAGTCTTTGCCGCATCCCCCTCTAACCATACGCCAATCGCATTCGTTCCGTCGTGAAGGTTAACCCATGCAAAATTTCCTCTGTACATTATATCACCGATTGCTTCCCCTTCATACGATATCCTTGCCGCATCGAACCGGGTTGCATTATTAATCAGGTCCGCACTCGAAACGGGCTGTGCGTAACAGGCACGCGCAGCAAAAAGAAAAAACACTGCGAAGAATACGGTTCGAAATAACCATCTCATGTTGTTCATTTGCCTCTTATGGCTGCGACAAAAAACCCAATCAACGTAAACACCGAAATAAACTCAAGCCTCCCCGCCCACATCTGGAAAATATATGTTATTTTCAATGCGGCCGGCATTGCCGGTTGAGTAATCCCGCAGGACAAGCCCACGTTTGCTGCGGCAGAAGTCGACTCAAAAAGGGAGCTCAAAAACGGATAGCCCAAGAGCATGCCCACAAGCGAACCTATCCCATAGAGCGCTAAGTACGCAAGCGTAATAATCAGCGCGGTCCTTGCCTGATGGTCTTCCAAAAACACATCTCTGATATGGTGGAACTTCTGTATGACAATCGACTTATCGGGCAATATTACCCGCTTGATGTCCTGAAAAAGCGCCTTCATCACGACGCCCACCCGCAGCATTTTAATCGCGCCTGTCGTCGAGCAGACTGCGCCGCCTAACGCCATAGCAATAATCAGGCCCACTAATGCAAGCTGGCTCCAGTCATTGATGAATTGAGGGGCATAGAGGGTACCATGCCCTGTGCCGGTGTGCCCTGAGATAAACTGGTAGAACCCTTTGCGGAAAAGCATGGATGCGTACGGATACGCCTGCATCTGGTTTAATCCGATAGCAACGAGCACAAAAAGCAGGGAGACCGAAAAGAAAAACGCAACGGTTTCGATATTCTTGGTTATCTCCCGGCGGTTGCCCATCCATATATGGTAATGGAGCCTAAAATTAATGGCGCCTAAGATCATGATCACGATAGTGACCATTTCAATGGCTGCGCTGTGGTAATAAAGGATGTTTTGCGACTGGGGCGTAAACCCGCCTGTATCGAACGCGGCCATAAAAATACAAGCGCCGTGGAAAAAAGCGCTTCCTTTTGGCATGCCTTCGGTTATGCCGACAACGCCTAACACCAAAGTCCCTAAGATAAAATATATGATACTCACCAGCCAGATAAAGCGGCTTGTGTTGACTACGTTAGGCAGTATTTTTTCATCGCGCGCTTCTCCGATGTACATCTTGAAGGCACCAGAGGTACCTTTTACCAGCAAGGAAAGAATAACAATGACTATCCCCTGCCCTCCCACAAACATAATCAGGTGCCTCCAGAAATTATGGCTTAGCGCCAAATGGTCCAGATCCCACACAAGGGTAAGCCCCGTTGTGGCAAACCCGGACATTGAATCAAAACATGCGTCGAGGAATGAATGCCAGTGCCCGCTTAAAAACATCGGGATTGCGCCCAATACCATTGCAACCAGCCACGATAAAGACACCACGATCATCCCCTGCATCCAGCTTAAGTCTTTATCGGTATCGCAGAGCTTTATCAAGAGTATCCCGATAATCAGGCTGATTTGGGCACCAATGCAAAAATCCAGTGCCGGGTTAAACTCATTACACGCTAACCCCAGCACCATGGGCAGGAGCATAACGGTGCCTAAGCCCACAATGACCTTGCCTAAATAATATCCAATTGTTCTGGTATCTTCTACGCGTGGTCTCAAAATCATATTTTTAGCGAAAAAAGTAGGCAGGTAATGAACCCAACGAGGATTATCAGTAAGGCATACGCGCACTCAACGGCAATGCCTAACGCGATATTGCGTAGTGTGCTTGTTTTCATATCAGAGTTTTCCTAAAAGAACATTCAACAGCTGCGACTCGTTGCCGATAAGGGTCATGGCAATAATATCATCGCCGGGTAAAAGCACGGTGTTGCCTTTCGGGACGATGACCTCTTCGCCTCTCACGATCGAAACAAAGACTGAGTCCGCCGGCAATTGGACATCTTTAATCTCTTTGTTGACAACGGGGGAATCCTCTGCTAGATCGAACCGCACGATGCTAAGCTTACCCCTCTTGAAACTCATCAAGTTAACAAAGTCGGAAAAGGACACTTCCTCTTCAACGATCTTGGCGATGATACGCGTAGAATCAACCGGGACATCAACGCCTAACTCAGAAAATATCAGTTCGTTGCTGGGGTTATTCACCCGCGCAACGGTGCGCCGGATGTGAAATTTTTCCTTGGCTAATTGGCAGATAATCAGGTTATCTTCGTCTTCCCCGGTAACCGCCGCAATCACGTCGGCGCGGCGCGTGCCTGCTTCCTCCAGGATAGTGGAATCGCACCCGTCTCCGTTAATCACAAGGATTTCCAGCTCCTTGGCAATCATCTCACAGATAGAGCGGTCCTTTTCAACAATGCTGACCGTGTGCGTTCCCAGCGTCAGCCGCTTTGCCAAAAAATATCCGACCTTGCCCGCCCCTACAATCACGATATACATAGCCCTGTGCACCTCTACCGGTTAAAGCTCGAACTTCTCCTTGATTTTCATCAAGCTCTCTACCTTGACAACGGCCATCAGGATATCTTTGGCTTTAAGCACCGTATCAAGGCTCGGTATAATAACCCCTTCCAGTTTCCTTATCGCAACTACCAGAAACTCATGGGGGATGCTTATCTCTTTTATGGTCTTTCCCGCCCATTCGCCCTTGACTTCGATCTCGATAACGCCTACGTCCTTGCTCTCGATAAGATACGTAGAAAACCTACTCTCTACGATCTTATCCCTAATCATGGAAGCGAACAATATAGTGCCGCTTATCACATCCATACCCAGCGCAGAATAGATGTGCGCGCGCTGCGGGTCATATACGCGGGCGATTACCTTAGGGATCTTAAAGACCTTCTTGGCGACCTGCGAGGAAATTAAGTTTGTATTATCGCCGTTGGTAACTGCACAAAATGCATCCGCCTTCTCGATGCCCGCCTGTTTCAACACGTTCACATCAAACCCATTGCCCACCAAAGTTAATCCGTTGAACGTGCTTCCCAGCCGTTCGAACGACGCGAGATTCTTGTCTATTATCACTACATCGTGGCCTTCCTGCGACAGAAGCTTGGCCAGCTCAGAACCCACTCTCCCACACCCAATAATAATCGTAAACATACCCCTACCCTGTTATCGGACGCTTTTGGCTAATTCGATTATTTTCTGGAATGCCCGGCTATCTTTCACTGCCAGTTCCGCTAACATCTTTCTATTCAACGCAACCTTGGCTTTTTTCAAGCCCTCCATAAACTGGCTATAGGTAATGCCTTCCTGGCGACAGGCAGCGTTTATGCGCGTAATCCAGAGGCTGCGGAATTCGCGTTTTTTTACGCGCCGGTCTCGGTACGCGTATTTCAATGCATGCATCAGGGCCCGACGGGCCTGCTGAAATTGCTTACTCCTGTCACCCCAAAAACCTTTTGTCTGTTTTAATACCCTTTTCTTCCTTCTCTTTGTTGCAACACTATGTTTTACCTTCGCCATACTTCCTCCTTACACGACAGATATGCGCTCGCGCACAAGAACAAGATTCTCTCGCTATGCATAGGGTAACATGCGCTTTAAAAAACGCCTTGTTTTCCTATCCCCTATTATTCGGGCCTTCCTTAATTTCCTTAGCCGCTTGGCATCTTTAGACGAAGCCAAATGGCTTTTGCCGCAGGGAAAATATTTAATTTTGCCTTTTTTGGTCAACTTGAATCTCTTTACGACGCCTTTTTTTGTCTTTAATCCTTTCATATCATTCCTCTGTGGTAGCGTAGGCCGCCTCTCTTGCCGCAGGAACGCCTACCCCGCTATTATATAGCCGCGTGCGTGCACCGGCTCTACGTCTTACCGCGCTTGGGCGCAATTACAAAAGACATTATCCTGCCTTCAAGTAAAGGTTCTTTCTCAAGCTGCGCCTCCTGTTGCGTATCGCTTATAAACCTCTCTAAGACCTTCTTGCCCAAATCAAGGTGCTCCATCTGTCTGCCCTTAAAGAAAAGTTCCACCTTCACCCGGTCTTTTTTATCTAGAAACGTAAGGGCCTGCCTGAGCTTCACTTGATAATCGTGGTCATCAATATTAGGCTTCAAACGTATCTCTTTAAGTTGAGACTGGTGCTGGTGTTTCTTTGCCTCGCGCTCCTTCTTCTCCTGGTCGTATTTGAATTTACTGAAATCGATGATACGGCATACAGGAGGGGCTGCCTGGGGCGCTACTTCAACCAAATCAAGACCATGCTGTTCAGCAAGCTCAAGCGCTTTTTGAATAGACACCACTCCCAACTGGTTACCTTCGGGGCCCACAAGGCGCACCTCGGGTACGCGGATTCTTTCATTAATACGAATGAATTTCTTTATGTGTACCACCTCCTTTTATTTTCTAGGCAGGTTATCTGCCTATCGCCTTCTCTGCTCTCTGCCGGCGACCTGTGATTGTATATCGCGGATCAACTCCGTAACTTCCATGGTCTTAGTGTCGCCGCTTCCTTGCCGGCGCACCGATACCGTATTATCCCGCATTTCTTGCTCTCCAACAACTAAAATAAAAGGGGTCTTTTCTGTTTCTGCCTGCCTGATGCGCTTATTAAGCGTCTCGTTAGTGTCGTTGAGTTCTACCCTCACATCCTGCGCCTGAAGCGCAGCTTCTACTTTGAGTGCGTATTCCTGGCATGTTGCCTTTACGGGAATAACCACTGCCTGTACAGGCGCTAACCATAATGGGAATGCCCCCCCATAATGTTCGGTGAGGCAGGCGATAAAACGCTCAATGCTGCCCAGCAGCACGCGGTGCAGCATAATCGGCTGCTGTTGCCGGCCGTCTGAATCGATATATGCAAGCTCAAATCTCTTCGGGAGCGCAAAATCGCACTGAATGGTTGCGCACTGCCACGACCTTTTCATTGCATCCTTTAATTTTATATCGATTTTGGGGCCGTAGAAAGCGCCTTCCCCGGCATTTACTGTGTATGCAAGCCCTATCTCTTTCAAAGACTCTTCCAGCCCTTCGGTAGCTAACCGCCAATCCTCGTCGGAGCCAATGTATTTCTCGGGCCTTGTGCTTAACTCAATGTCTAATGATTGAAAGCCAAACACCTTCATGGTGTCAAATACAAACGCAATAATCGCTTTTATCTCGCTCTTAAGTTGCGAGGGTACGCAAAAGATGTGGGCGTCGTCCTGCGTAAAGCCACGCACCCTCAAAAGGCCGTGCAGGACGCCTGTTTTTTCGTGCCTGTACACTGTGCCCAGCTCAAATAAGCGCAAAGGCAATTCTTTATAACTTCTTGTTTTCGATTTATAAAGAAGGATGTGGCCGGGGCAATTCATCGGCTTTAACACAAACTCCCTATCCTCTATCTGGAACGTATACATGTTTTCTTTGTAATAGTCGTAATGCCCGGACTTCTTCCAGAGGGCTGCCTGCATGATGTGGGGAGTAATTACCATTTGGTAGCCGCGTTTTGTGTGTTCGTTTTTCTCGAAATCTTCGATTAACCTGCGCACGGTTGAGCCTTTGGGGTAATAGAATACGAGGCCGGCTCCGGCATCCTCGTGGAATACATCAAAAAGCCCAAGCTGCGGCCCGAGCTTGCGGTGATCGCGCTTCTTTGCCTCTTCAAGATTCTTAAGGTATTCTTCCAACTCTGCCTGGGTCTCAAAACAGGTGCCGTAAATCCTGCGTAGCATCGGGTTAGTTTCAATGCCGTGCCAATACGCGCCTGCTACCGATAAAAGCTTAAAGGCTTTTATTTGACCCGTTGTTTGGATGTGCGGGCCGCGGCACAAATCTAGAAAATGCTCGCCGGTTTTATATATCGACACCTTCTCATCGGATATTCCCCGAAGCAGGTCAACCTTATAGTCTTCGTGCAGCTTCTTAAATAATGCTTCCGCCTCTTTTTTAGGAAGCTCCTGCCTGAGAAACTGCTCGTCTTTGCGGATAATCTGCCGCATCTTTTCTTCTATTGCGCCTAAATCATCGTCGGTAAACGGCTCTTTTTTATCAAAATCATAATAAAAGCCGTCTTCGATAGAAGGCCCGATGCCTAATTTGACCTGCGGCCATAATTCTTTTACGGCCTGGGCCATTATGTGTGAACAGGAATGACGTAATGTATCTAAGTTCATAATTCGTCCTCGTTTTACTTCCGGCGAATTACACCGCGCTCTATAACGGTGCTACAGAAGCAATAATTACGCGGTACGGTTAGGCACTCCGCTCGCTATCCGCCTTGTCGGCGGATTTTAACGCTTCATTCACTATTATTTTTTCTTATCAGTGAATGACACCGCGAAGCGGTGCTGCTTGACTACATTTAGCTCCTCGTCAGACCTGTATTGTATATCAAGGTATCCTCGGAGCCATTTTTTATTTGCGCAGCAAATAAAAAATGGTGGGCTCAAGTGGGTTCGAACCACCGACCTTTGCGATGTCAACGCAACGCTCTAACCAACTGAGCTATGAGCCCT
>JAQUON010000037.1 GCA_028717045.1 Candidatus Omnitrophota bacterium
GCGTACTGTGCGCAGTTATGACTTACGCAATTGCTGCAGTCCGAAGAAGCGCGCCTGCTGCCGCCAGAATGGCCTTTGGAAGCATATGCAAAAGCCGAAAGGATTTTTTTTACGGCTTTTGCCTGACATCGTGGGCAGGCTGCCTGTTCGATACGTTGACGCAAAAAAAATTCAAATTGCACGCCGCATTCCTGGCATATGTATTCGAATATGGGCATTTTAAAATGTCTGGCTCACCCCGAGCCATACATGAGGTTCTTCTTTATGCGCAGGCACAGCCTGCGCCACATCTATCCTAATGACCAGCTTTTCAAGAAAACCGATAAGGTCAAAATGAAACCTTAAGCCCACTCCGATATCCTTCTTAAAGTGGCTGCCGTCGAAATCGCCGTCCCATGCCTTGCCGATATCAAAAAAACCGACTGCCTGGATCGTATGCAGGCAAAATATATTATCTAAGAAGTAAAGTTTTGAATCTTCTGTTAAGGGCGCGCGGTATTCAAAGCTCCCCAAAACCATATGCGCGCCTTCTATGGTTTTAAAACTAAACCCCCGCAGTCCTTCCGGCCCGCCGAGCTGAAAGAGTTTTTTGTCCGAAGGTTCTCCCCAGCCGGTTTTTACCCGCGTAGCTATTTTATGCTGGGAGTGCGGAATAAGCAAATGATAATTCACAATATCCAGGCTCGTACGCCAGAATGCGCTATGCCCTCCAAGAAAATGGCCGGCAATTTCCTGCGTAGGAATGATTTTCCATCCGTAGGCCGGGTCTGCGTATGGACCGTAGCGGCCGAAAGAACCCGTAATGCCGATTATTGCTTCATCCCTTTTGAGGTAATGCAGTTGGTCGGTATTCTCCTGGCCATTGAACCCGGCAGTGCTCTCTAATTTTTTGTCGCGAAGAAAATAAAAAGTTATATGATCATTGAGGTCGAGTAATCCGTAGCTGGCAGGCCACAATTCTTTTCTCAGGTAAAGCTTGCCTCCACTTAAATCGTTTTTCTCTTTGCTCGATTCATAATCAAAAAACTCGAAGCCTGCCGCGTATTGCCTATTGAATAAATGATTGAGTTCATACCTGAGCGTAGAGTCTACTGCAGAGCCTGCGAAATCATAAACGGAAGATATCCGCACAAGCGCATCGTTTGGCTTCTGCACGGAAGAGGCCAAGCCCAGCGATGAACCCCCTACGCTGGGCCCTGTAACAATCTGATAAGAATCCCGCGGTAAAAACACGGGTATCTCGTAGGCAAAATAATACAGGGGGACTGCCGTTGCGCGGATAGACACCGGCCATGTGTTGTTCGTCCGGTCCAAGTCAAAGGCGATTTTATTATCCGGGTCAACCTGTATCTTTTTGACCCCGGCCTGCTTCAGCGGGATCGCCTCCGAGACAGCCCTGCCGTTCCAATACAACAACTCTTGCGTACCGTCCTTATACCACACCTTTATCTCTACCGGCATACGGATTGAGCCGCGGTTCTCAATCACTACCGCATCCCTGCGTAAGGATTTGATGGCATAATCGCAAGACTTCTCCGTCTTGAGCCAATCGTCAAAAAACCAGCGCAGGTCCTGATGCGACTCTTCGCTAAAAATACGGATAAAATCCGCAAGCCCGATATTCTTAAAACGAAACTCTTGGCTATAGCGTTTCATCGCTCTGGTAAATGCATCGTCGCCGACTAAGCGCTTCAGCATCTCAAGCACGCCTGCGCCTTTACCGTAGGTGATGGCAAATATCGAGGAAGGCTCTTGAAAACTCGACAAATCGCTGATCACGGCTGAATCAAGGCCATGTGTCGCCATATAGACATACCTGGCAATACTGGCCTGCCGGAAAGAAAAATTCGGGATGAACCAGCTAAGCGGCCTCGGTAATTCCATTACGCACCCATTATAGCCGTATTTATGCTCAAGATGTTGCAGCACCCAAAAAGAATTTACGCCTTCGTCGAGAAACATCTCCTTATATTCATCGGAACCGACCATATTAAAAAACCACTGATGACCGGTTTCATGGGAAATGAGAAAGTCGAAATAGCGGTTAAGAAATTTCGGCAGCCGGAAGGCGCGCGTATCAATAAATACCTGGTTGGATGATTGCACTCCTCCGTAACCAAGAAAACTGGACACGATATTGAACTGGCGGTAAGGATACTCTCCGAATCTTGCGGCATAGAAATGCATAAGGTCTCGCGCGTATTCTGCGGCCTGTGCTGCGCGTTGCTCATCACCTTGAAGGTAATATGTTTGTATTCGACAATGGCCAGCTTTGAGGGTATGTATTTTAAAGCGCGCTGAAACGCCGAGGCTAAAATCTCTGACCGGATACTCCGTCTCGATAAAGAGGGTTTTGGTGCCGTCAGGATTATCACGGCTTGATTGTACATACCCCGTGGAAGCTACGACCTGACCCTTAGGAAGAGTAAGCCTGACGCGGTAATGGGCTGCATTACTGAAGTAGGGTTGATGATAGAGGTAAAATGGGTAATTGTGCCAACCGCCCCCATCAACAACGCATGCAATCGGATACCAGCGCACCATTGTAATAATATCCTTATGCCAGCCAAACCTTCCGTAGGCATGAGGGATGTCTACCTGAAATAATATATCTATCTCTATTGATTCCTGTGGGTTAAGTTCTTTCTCTAAACTGACTTTCATGATTGTTTGGTCATTTCCTTCAAAGCGATACGCAAGGCTTTTCCCTCCGGAGGAGATCGATTCAATTTTTAAATCACCGGCCTGAAATCCTTCGGGGAAAGGGTTGATTTTGAAGTACCCGGCATAGCGGTAAATAAACCTGACTTCCTCCTCGGTATATTTGCGGTGCGGATATACGTGAAAATAAATTTCCTTAAGCGGCTTAAGGGTAGGGTTGGTAAAAGTTACTCTTTGGCGGGCACTCACCGTATGCTGCGCGGGATCAAGGACGGCGGTAATATCGTAACGAAGGGGGTCTTGGGCAATGACAGGATGAATAAGACATACACACAATACGGCTGCCTGCCAAGCGATAGCTATACTGTTTCTGGTTCCAGATATATTGCGCAAGCGGTTCTTCATTTAAACTGTTGCAAGGGACAACGCACACACCGTGGCTTCTTCTTACGGCAGAACTTTTTACCTACTTCGACCAAGAGCGCATGAAATTCATTAAATAATTGTACATTCTTTTTTAGGTTTTTCATAATCAAATTTTGAATGACGTGGTAGTCTTCATCTCCTTTGATCAAGGAGTGCCTCGTAAATATTCTCCTGGTATACGCATCAACCACGAATACGGGCTTGCCCAGCGCGTATAAAAGTATCGAATCCGCTGTTTCGGGGCCTATCCCTTTCACTGACAGGAGCTGAAGCCGCAGTGCGTCGAGGCGTTGATTACGCATCTTTCTTATGCTGCCGCCGTAGCGGGTAAACAAAAACTTCAAAAAACACTCAAGCCGCTCTGATTTGATATTGTAATACCCGGCAGGGCGGATCAGTTCAGCGAGTCTCTTGCGGGAGAGGGAATACAATGTGTGGGCAGTTATGGCCTTTGCGTGCGTAAGGTTGGATATCGCCTTAGTGACATTCTGCCAGTTAGTATTCTGTGTAAGGATTGCGCCGATAATTACTTCAAATGGCGTTTTAGCCGGCCACCAGCCTTGCGGCCCTAGAGAGGCGTAGAGTCTCTGATAGATTTTTTTAAAAATGGGCTTCATTCCTCAAGGGAGAGGGGATTGTAACCGTAATAGGCAAAAAGGGCATAGGCAGTCCCGGCAATAGAACCGGTAGAGGAGCCTTTGGGCGTCATCCACCCGTGGCCGGTATCCACGAAATCGCTGCTGGCATACGGAAGGCATCCTTCGCCCTGGCCTGAAGGCGAAGGACTTGAAATGCTCATACTCAATAATCCACCCGTATAGACGTCGGCTTTTCTTAAATACTCTTTTGCAAGGACAGTTTCCCCTTTTTTCTGGTGGAATGCAGCCATTATCTTGAGCGTTACAATCATCTGCGCAGTCCACTCGGTGGAGACCACACCTCCCCTTGCCAAATGCCTCTGCGGCGCAAAATCAAACCCTTTTACTTTTACCGCAGTGCCGCCGGGGCGGGTAAAAGAAACCTCTTTGACGCAATGCTCTTCCGCAAACTCAATGATTTTATCGGGATTCATGCCAAGCGCTAAAAGCCTTTCCGGGCCGATCGCCGCAATCGACCAGGCATAGGTATCCGTGGCAATAGTAGCGTCTCCCTTGCCCCGCAGGACAGGTATATCCATTTTGTCGTAGGTATGCTGTGTAAGCCAGCGCAATACGTTATCTGCGGCAAGGCGGTACTCCTCTTTGCCGGTCACCTGAGCCAGCACCGTGAAAAATGCGTATGCATCAAGGTTGTGTTCCGTCGAATACCAGCGCACGCTGGGGCCTCCGCGTATACCCTTGTCTTTGTCTTCATTCTGCAATGCAATAATACGCTGCGCAATCTCCTCGGCAAGGCCTACAAAAGAACTGTCCTTGGTCTTTTGTGTATACTGAAGCAATGCGATGCCCAGCCAGATGTTCGGGCCGCTGTGAACAGTATATTCGGCAGAGCTACCGTCGCTGGCATAGTAGGCGTTAATAAAAAGACCGTCGATCCTCTTGGCCCTGGATGCAAAAAATTCAAGCAGCTTTTTTGCCTTCTGGAAATCTCCGAAGTATACGTATGCCTGCGCAGCCAATGACTGATCATAGACAAAGGCCCAGTCGGCTAGATCTTTATCCCCCTCAAAACTCATTACCAGGCCGGTCCGCGGGTTCTGATGCAATGAAAGCCATTCGTACATCTTTGCCAAATTTGCCTTCTGAAGGGCCGCCTTCTTCTCATCCAGCATGAGCAATGCCTCATTGGCCTTATCGGCTTCGGTTTTAGACGCTGTGAACCGATCCTTAAGGCGCGCCATCTCCTGATTTAACCGCGCAATAAGAGCGTTAAGTTTTTCTATCTCCCGGCCGGCTTTATACTCGTTTGATTTCGCCATTTCCGACACCTTCAACCTTTCCTCTTCTGCACGCTCAATCCTTGCTTGAAGAGTAGCAATCTGCGAAGAAAGCCTTGCCTTCTCATCTTGTATCTGAATGATTCTTTGCCCAGCGGCAGCTGACTGTTGGTTCACCAGGACAAGTTGCTCAACGAGCTTTTTATTATTCGCAGAGAGCTTGAGGTTAAAATAGATGTTCCCCAGGAATCCGACAGCCAAAAATAAAAGTATCGCTGCTACCGTAGGTACGAATATTTTTTTGGCCCGTACATAACGCATCAGGTGTGCATATCCCGGGAAGCCTATGCTCTCGTAGCTCAAACCGATAAGATATTTCTCGGTATCCGTGCTGATGCGCTTCATCCAGGCTGTGTGCGCGTGTGTCACGATGGGCCGGCGGTAAAAAGGCAGCTCGAGTTCTATATATAGTTTTACCTTCCTCTCCCGGATCTGCGCGGACAAAACAGGGTCGATAGTATTTACCTGGAGGCATATACCGCCTTTGCCGATATTGTTCGTAAAACCCTGTAGCCATCCCGACGCATACTGGCCGTTGCGAATATCGACGAGCTTAAACTGCACAGGCAGCACCGAGTCAATCCTCGTATACTGCCGGCGTTCTCTGCCGCTATAATATGGGCCTTTCATCTTATTCCCTTGTCCGTTCAAGGACTATTCTCTGCTTGATCTGTTTTGCCAGCTTTTCAAAAAATTGCTTGAACCGGGGATATTCCTGCGCAGAGATGGTTTCTTTTTTCAAAGCAATATGCTGGGTAAAGATAAGGTTGTTGCCTTCTTGTATATACTCACAGGAATAGTTTAGCCACTGGCTATCTTGCGATACATTGCCGGGTATATAATGAACGGCGAATGTTTTGGGAATAGTAAATACGAATTTTGTCTCAACGCTGTCGAGGATCCGCAAATCAATCGGGTATTTGCGCTCTTCTTTGGATACCAGTGAGCTATCCAGGCTTGTCAGCTGGGGCATAATCCTTAAATCGCCTGCTGGGGTAAAATATTCCGGCCCTTCAAACCAATACTCCAACTCTAACATCCGGTCAAGATCATTGAGGTTTCTGACATCGTACTTTTTTAATTTTGCGCCTATAGAAAATGCCTGGATTTTGGCTTGCAACTGTTCGCGTATCAAAATAGGGGGCGTATAGAGCAACCAATGGCGTTGTGCCTGCTGGTAGACACCTGAGGTAAGGACCTTTTTTTCTGCGTCCAGCGTTTCATCGGGGCGAAGGTGAACTGTAAAGCTATGCGTTACCCAATTATGGTCGTTACCGAAAAGCGGGGTTTCCATGATGGCGTAACCGTCCTCTTTAAATACGAGGACTCTTCTTTTCTGGTCTGCTGCTGCCAGGTCCCCGAGAGGACAGGTTTCGGCAGTAGGGTCAAGAAACACGGTCTGCCCACCCAAGGCAACCGCGGCAATGCAATGATTAAACAGCGGCGCAGGAAAATCCTCATTAAGGTTATAGTAGTCTTTTGTGCTGATAAGCACAGGCCAGCTCTCCAGTCCTGCCTCTTTAAGCATTGTAACCAAGAGAATTGCCTGGTCTTTACAGTCGCCGTATTTATTTTTGAAGATATCGCTTGCCGGGTGCGGTTCATACCCTGCCTGGCCGTACTCAACGGCTACGTAGCGTATTTCTTTGGCGCAGAAATTGTAAATACTCCTGGCCTTTGCCTCGTCTGAACCCGCCTTGGCTGTCAACTCTTTTACTTTCTTGCGAATCGCATCATCTGAGGCGATCTTATCCTTCGCCAGTTTCCACCACCAATGGTACACTTGCGACCAGTCGGAAAAACTGGAAACTAAAAATGCGGGGTTTATTTCGACTTCAGGGGGCATATTGGCTTCCGGAATAATCTGAGGGATATCTTTAAACTGCCACCGATACACGGCCCGGCCACCAGCCTCTCGAAGGTCGGGTTTGAGTTCAGCTTCAAAATCTTTATAGGCTTCATTTAATGTCTTTAAATGAAGTGTTTTTGTGGTGGGGACGGCCAGCTCAAAGCGGGCAGAAAGGATTGGGTCTTGCGCCTGTAACGGATAACGCACGACAAAATCCTCCTCATTGATCAGGCGGTTGCGCCGGACTCTAATCTTATATTCGATAGCTGCCCCATCGCTTATTTCCGGAAAAGATATAATAAAAACCCGCGCATTGCTGTAAAGAGGGAAATTCAGATACCTGGATACGTCGCGCAGGTGACGGCTCCCCACCTCCACAAACGTGCCGTCGGGTTTTATGGTCCGCGCATATTCCAGTTCTACTTTCTCGTAGGTAGAATCGTAACCGACGTGCACCTCAGAGTAAGATTCCTTGCCGCGCTCATTAAGGACCTTAATGAGGTAGTGGAGCTGAAACGTCTGCGTATTTTCTTCGGTGACCTCAATTTTCTCATCGCTTAACAACACCAGTGCCCCTGCCTGGGGATACTTTTCGGCAGGAGGTGCGTTTTGCAACAGCTGCGCGATACCTTGATCTTTATCCTGTATGATGTGCGCGCCTTTGGCTTCTTTTTCAATAAGGCTGAGCCGCTGCAATGCAAAGGGCAGGAATTCTGGGGAAGCTACCTTGCGGTAAAGCGCAATCGCCTGGTCGAACAGATTGAGTTTTTCCGAAGCGAGCCCATAATAATAACGGTATTCGTCGTCGCTGGGCTCCTGTTTGCCGAATACCTCTAGCGCATCGGCAAAATCACCGATTCGGTAATACGCGATGCCCAGCAGTTTTTGCGAGACGGCGGTTTCGGCACCCTTAAGCTGGGCTATCGCAGCCTTAAATTCCCCGTGGTCATAATACAACCTGCCCAATTCAAGCCGGAGTATTTCAGGAGCCTTTGCCTGCGCAATCGCCCTGCGATAGTATGCGACTGCGTGCCGGTAAGATGCCTCTGCGTTTTTGCCATACATACGGGCCCGGGATATATCTGAATGCAGTGCGCAGCCGGATAAGGCAAAAGACCAAAACAGCATGCTTAAAATCTTCTGTATAAAAACAGCTTTTGTATGTAACAGTGGTTCTTTTTTCATTTTCCTGTCTTGACCACCTCTAAATTGATAATATTATCTATCCTGAAGGTCCTCTCTTCGTTCCTTAAACAACAATGGCCTACTAGATACGCCCTGCCTTTGTCGCGGGTGACCTCCTTAGGGACCACCTGGCGCTCTGAAAGCGCAACCATCGCATTTGAAAGATATTGTATCTTAATTGCAAGCCCCAAGTCAATTGCTTCCTGTATCTTGGCTATCTTCTGTCCATTCACCTCTTCCCAGAGTTCAGAATTAACGCCAAAAAGGCTCACCAGATGCAGCGTATCCAGGACGCCTTTGGGCTTAAGGCGCGCAAGGAACTTCTCGAATACTTCAAGGGTAAGTTTCACATCGGAAAGCGCACGATGCTCTTGCATGTGTGTTGCGCCCATTTTCTCTGCAACAAACCACAGCGCGTAGCGCTCAAGCCCGGGCAGCAACCTGTGCGCCATCTTAAGGACATCTACCACCATGCTTCCTTTCGGAAGCGTCAAACCAAGCCTGCCTAATTCACTGTTGATAAAACCTAGGTCGAATGCCGCGTTGTACGAACAGATACAGGCACCTTTTATAAACGCAAGAAAGCGAGGCATGACGTCTTTGGCTTCGGGAGCATTTTGAAGCATCTGCGGCGTAATCCTGTTGACCTCAAAAGCAGCATCCTGAATAGGCCTTTTCGGGTCGAGGAATGTCTCAAATTGCGCAATTTCTTTTCCGGCCCTCCAGCGTATCGCTGCCAGCTCTACGATCCTGTCACCTGCTTCCGGGTTGAGCCCGGTGGTCTCGGTGTCGAATATAATAAATTCTGCTTCGTCTATTTTTTTATCCATGGTATCTGGTAACAATAAAACTCGGCGCGCACCGTAGAGGGCGGTACGAAAGCTTTACCTGCCTTAGACTCTCAAGCCCTGAATCATCCATAATATTGATGTACTCGTATTCGCTCAATTCTCGGCATAATTGCCTGAACATAAACTGGGCAAGACCCTTGTAATCCAGGTTGGCGATTTCATACGCGACGCAAAGTGTCTTTTGAGTAAGCGGGAATGCAAAGGTAAAGGCTTGCACCCTTCCCCCTATCTTTACTACACGTCCCAGGAACTTGAAATGGCGGAAATCCTTAAGGAGCACTTGCAGCGCGGAGTAGTTATCTTCAAGCATCGCCCGATACAGAGGGTCGGTATGGTCCTGCCTGCGGCCCGTCGCCCACTCCTCGTACAGGCGCAGGCACGCAGCCTTAAGCGCATCCGTATACGTAACGTACTCTATTCTATCGGTATGGGAAGTGAAATAATTGGCTGCCCAGCGTTTGGATTTAAAGGCATCGCCTTTTAAACCTGCCAAATCAGTCCTTTTGCAAACAAACTCAACTCCCTTTGCCTTTATCCGATAGGTATCAGGAGGAAATGCCGCAAGATCGGCTTCCTCGATATTCTCGATATGGGAAAACGCCGGGTTTTTATTGTACATATCCATCACAGAAAAAATTTTCTGCAGGCCCCCCTGCGGCATCTTCCGGCACAAAGGAGCAAGATACAAAAAGCAGCCTATTGCGTCTTTAAAAAATACGCACAGTGCCCCTGCGATAAGCGCCCAGCGGATTTCAAAAAGCCCCCTCCAGATATAGATATTCTCAAATGCATACACCGAAAGCTCATGCTGCGAAAAACGCAGGTGCTTCTCAAATACGCCCCTGTCTTTAAGCTTCAATTCCCTGAGTGCAACTTTCATGTAAGCGAAAAAAGTTCTTTGAGGTTTACTGCGTCGGGATAGCACCCTGCGATATGGACATTATCTTTGAGTAACGCCAGATATGGCCCGGTCAGAAACAGTTTTGCAAGATAGGCGGCATACGAACTGAATTTTTTGCTATGTATGGTTTTTTGCACAAAAGGGCAATGGGTATCCACTGCCAGGACCACCTTGTTGCCGAAACGGTTGAGCAAAAAAGGATACAGCCGGCATTCAAAAGGCCGCGTTGCATACTCAAGGCATTTATTTTTACAGGGCATAAAAAAGACGCATACATACGGCTGGTGCGCAGAGGCAGGGATAAGCGGAAGGTCATACGCGGCAAGGCGTAGCCTCTTTTTCTCTTCTTTCAGCAAGCGCACAGACCATACGCTTTTAGCCTCCGCAAAGCGGCAACACCCCTGGCAGGAAAGGCATATTTTTTGGGGAACGAATTGTTTGATCATTTTACCGTACTGCCCAATGCCACTTTTCTCTCCGGCATAATGACGCGGATGCCGCTCTCGTCGGAAGCCGCAAGGACCATCCCGTTGCTCTCAACGCCCCGAAAGAGCGCCGGTACAAGGTTGGCGACAACCACCACCTGCTTGCCAACAAGTTCTTCTTTCGTATAGGAATTTTTTATCCCTGCCACCACCTGCCTTGTCATGCCTTCCCCCGCGTCAAGGGTAATCACATATAGCCTGTCGGCATTAGGATGGTCATTTACTTCTTTAATTTCCGCCACCTTTAATTCTAATTTCCTGAATTCTTCGATAGTAATCATGCGCTACTCCTTGCTAAAAGGTGATTTCTACTGCCAGTTCCAGTTGAAACGCAGGATCTGCGCTGCCATCTCCCCTGACAAACGGGCTCAAGAGGCTTCCTGCGGCATCGTCTCTGTGCTCCTTATAATACCTCCCGGGAATAAAATACCCGCCCAACACACTGACCAATACTTCTTTTGTTGCCTGGTAATCAATGTATATGTCCGCTTCATACCCTAATTCACGCGATAAATATCGTGCCTGGCCGTCTAATGTCCCCACCGGGCGTGTAAATGACCTCAGATAAAACCCGTAGAGTCCGACGGTAAGCTTATCTGTGGCATTATAATCAAACCCTACGGAAGGCATAATCAGATTATCGAGGTCGGAGGAGGCAAAGGTCCCCGGCCTGGGAACGCCGTAATTGAGGCCGTAACCCGCCCCGCTGGCAACAATAGGCCGTAAATCAGTATGGCAATGTCCCAGCGAATCGCCCAGATTATTATTGAGGGGAGAAAAACAGCTGAATGCGCGGTTTTTACTGCCGGCTACAGTGCTGTCCTGAGCCATTTCAGGGGTTACCTTGTTACCCGAAGAAATAAGGATGCCCGCAGTCGGGATAAACTTATTCAGCATGTAATCTATGTCTGCGTAGAACAAGTAGCCGGTATGAGCGATGTCTTTGTACGCCGGGTCTGCGCTTTGTGCCTCTCCGAAGTTATGCGCAAACTCCGTCCTGAACACATATGCGTTATCTTCCCTGGTAAAGCCCAGACCGAATGTCCCCAGGATATCTCTCTTTACCGGTGTAGTGAATTTATTATCCCTTTTGCCGGAAGAAGTATAATCCGACAACACCCCTACATAGGGCCAAAAGGTGTTTTTATCCGCAGTATATTTTAAGTCCGCGGCAAAAAAATTTGAGGAGTTGTGGTTATATAGCACGCCCTGCTCTTCATCCTGACGGATGCGCGGGCCTAAATGATTTTTGTACACAACGTCGGGGCGGCAATAATAAAACCGCCACGACAAATGCTCCGATTCCTTATAAAGGGACGCTCCGAAGTTTTCGTAACTTCCGTTTAGGCTAAGGCCGTTTCCCACCGCATAGGTATAAAGCCCTGTCTTAAGCCTGGCTATGCCGGACAACGGCATATCTATCCAAAATTCTTCCACCTGCGGCAGGAGCTCGTCGTTACGGTACCGCTCGATTATTCCGCCGCTGGTCATCAGTGTATTATGCACCAACAGCGGCGCATCGTAATCTGTGGGGCCGTTGCGTTCTAATTTCAAATACAGCTTCGGTCCTTCGTTCTTGAATTCAAGGAGTGTGCTGATGCTATAATCGATGCCCAGGTAGGTTGTTTTGTCATCATGATTGCTACTGTCTAAATCCACCGTATTGCTGAAACTGACCACGTCATTCCTAAAGTAACCCTGCAGGGAGAGGAGTACGCTCTCTGACTCATAGAGCGGGCCTGTGTAACCGGCCAAAGGCAGGCATACTACACAACACAACGCCCCTGCCAAAATTATATTTTTGCGTACGCACATATGGTTTTGCTTACGGTTCTTTTGCGGGCGGCTCAAGGGAACCGGAGGGATTAAGCACCCCGACGGAAATAATCAACTTCATTGCGTCCTGAATACTTATATCGAGCATGATTACGTCTTTAC
>JAQUON010000038.1 GCA_028717045.1 Candidatus Omnitrophota bacterium
GGTTGACGAACAGTTAAAGCGGCTCTTGGATATGTCGCTAAAGGGTATAATTAGCGATGAAGAATACAAGCAGAAGAAAGCGGAATTGATCAACAGGAAGTTCGATATTTCAGAAAAGGGTGACAGTAACGGGGACTGGCTCGAACACTTCAAATCCTTCCTAACTCTTGCTCACCAAGCCAGTTACATCGCAGCGGAGGCAAATCCCGACGCCCAGCGCGATTTTTTGCAAAAAATTGTATCGAACCTAAAGCTCTATAACAAAACCCTAATAATCTCTTATACTTCCGACTTCAAATTTATGGCGGAAAACCGCCATTTAGAAATGGGGTGGCTGACGGGATTCGAACCCGCGGCCCTCAGAGCCACAGTCTGATGCTCTATCCAGCTGAGCTACAGCCACCAAAAAGACACAATTTAGGTTATTTCCTTACTTTTTGGTGGTCCTGAGTCCGCCACAGGCGGACGACGGACCTACCAAACTGACGCTAGTCCCCATCATACTACCTCGTTGCTGTGAAGTCAATCCGAAAATTTAAATGCCTGTAGCAAACAGCCCTGCAAACCAAGAAAGGACAAGATTTATTCCGGCAGTCCTTTATTCCCGGGAAGGCTGTGCGTTTTCATTAATAAGGTATAATCAAAGAAACCTTTCCCCTGTATTTTAAGCGGTACCCGCGGGTCATTTTTGTTAATCCAGATCTCAAATTTATCGGGAGTGCTCTTGAAATGGTAAGCCTCAAATTTACCCGCAGGCACTGTTAGCTCGTCTATTGAAACTAGTTCTAATTGAAACTCTTCGGGAACCCTCGCCGTAAAACGCCAGCCTATTGCAAGATCAGTGCGCGTGCGCAGATCAAAAGGAAGCAGGATTGCATTATGTATCGGGCCGCTTGCCTTACTTATCTGTTCACTCACCAGTTTGTCGCTTTTAAACTTTTTAAAGGTAACTGTGTATTTTTCCTGGTCGTACTCCTCCGTTATGTATTCTTTACCCCACAACCTGGAAATGGTTCGTTCTATCCTATAAGGCAATAGACTCTCCGGATCGCTATAGATTCGTTCCGAGTCTTCAAACATAAACGCCTTCGTGACAAATGTGGTCAGGTTGACCTTTCTACCTTCCAAATCAACCACCCCGTGATCATCGTATTCTGCCTTTCCAAAAGGGGTTATAAGGTAAAGGATATGCTCGCCCGTATAATCAGAAACACCCTCTGCTCCGTGCAAAAGAGTACAATCTGCTAAAGTCATTACCATAACCGACGACAAAATAAAAAACATGCTATTGATCTTCATATAAGGATAATTATACCACTTCCGTTTTAAAACTGTATTCATTTCAGGAAATTGTATTGACTTTTCCCTTTCAAGAGGCGTACAATATGGGTAGAATCAAGACAGGGAAATCAGTATGAAAAGAGGATTTTTAGTATTAGCATTTTTGGTGTTTTTAAGCGTTGTGTCAAAAAACAGCGCGTTCCAGAAGTTCTGGAACCACTTTTGGGCTATTTCCGAAGAATATTCCGACAACCAGCCGCAGGTTTCGATACAAAGCGCCAATACCAAGGGATCAGAAGCAAAGCACTACAATAACCCGATTGATATTTTTGCGAGTAATCAGATAAAGTATAAATTCGAAAAAAGATCATTTCTCACCATCAACGACCAGGCGCAATACGAAATAACCTTCCAGTAACGTAAGCCCTGATACTCTAACAAAAAACTCCGTAAGTTACTTACGGAGTTTTTTGTTTTTCGCTACGTACGTTCTTTACTCAATACTCTATACGCAATACGAACTTCTGTCTTGCGAAGTTACTTCGCCGTAGTGGTTTCGTTCTTTGCCGGCTTTTCAATCGAGCTGCCGACTACCGCGCCGGTAATTGCGCCTGCTGCCGCACCGATTGCCGCACCCTCACCGCCATGGCCGCTCTGATGCCCGATAATGCCGCCTGCAGCAGCGCCGAGAATGCCGCCGAGTGCCGCACCTTCACCGGACCTGTTCGTAGAACTTGCGCATCCGGTTATCGCCAGCAGAAAAAACGCACATATCCCTAATGCGATTGTCTTCTTCATCCTTACTCCTCCTTTTTTAAGTTACTGTTATTGCACTGAGGTAGCATTGCCAACCGTGGCATTGGTCGTGTTTTTTGGCGTCTTCCTGAATGCATCCTCAACCGACTCTTTGATTTCTTTACCGACCTGCACTGTGCCGTCGATTATCGCCTTGGAAACTCCGGTAATCCCGCTTACTGCGCTCTCAATGATCTTGACCGGTGCCTTCATTACATAACTTGGGTCAAAACTATCTTTGCCCCTGCCTTTAGAGAGCTTATCCTCAAAAGCCATTTTGATATTTCCGAAATTAAATTTGGGGTTATCCATTTTGGTGCGGACCGTAAAATCAAGCACAATCTTACCCTGATTCAGATTCTTAAAAATATCTAAGACCGCGAAGGCGATTTTTTCCGCCTTTTCCTGCTGCTCTTCGGGGGTGCGCTGCCTGAATACAATCTCTGCCAGCTCCAGGCGGCAATTTGCGGTGATATTGTTATCGAGCCCCTGGATATCGCTTGAGAAATTAAGCGTTGCCTTCTCTATCCTTGCCTTTTCCAAATCAACCCAGCGCGAATAGTAGGGATAAAGAGCAATGCCGTTAATATCCGAAATCTTTAATTTCGCCTGTATGTCTTTCCTAGACACATCCAGCCAGCCATACAGCTCGACGCTGCCTTTCTTTTCGTTCTCCTGCCAGGGGATCGAGCCCTTTAGCTGAAACTTAGTAATGAGAGAAAAAGGGAATATATATATATTATCCAGATCAAAACTTATATTCTTTACATCGACCTGAATTGGCTGTTCGCCTACTGTTCTGTCGATAAGCCGTAATGTACCCTCAATAATATCGGCGTGCCGGAGGATTACGCGCACCCCGGGCTTTGTTGGCTGTAAAGCTCCTTTGGGCTGCGCAGAGGCTTGTGGCTTGGCTGCTGCAACCTTTTCATATGTCAATGTAGGCCTGATCGCGGTAATCTGGTTAAGGGCGATTTTGCCGGAGGCAAGACCCATAATGCTGGGAGAAAGATATATGTAATCCGCATGGAACAAGCCTTCTATATCAAGGTTCTTGATTTTAAGGTTAAACGGGGGGATAAGCCGGAAATATTTAACAGTCACCTTCTTCTGGGTAAGCTCGGAGAGCTTGTGGACCAGGATTTCTTTCCCCTTGACGGCAAGTATAGCAAATGCAACCACATATACTGCTGCAAGGACCAGAAGGACTCTTTTGATCTTTCTTAACAAACGTTTTCGTTTTTCGGGAGAGATTTTCATAGCGATTTATTTTATCAGTTTAGCTCCTCGCTTGCAACAATTAGCTACTCGTTCTTACGAAAGAGTCGGCTTCTATAAACTAGCTCCTCGCAATCTTAAGGAGTCGGCTTCAATAATGTATGCACCCTGCTGATTTGCTTGCTGCGCTCGCAAATCAATACGCAGGGTGTGAATTTCTAGCCCTCTATTGCAACGGAAATTCATGCGCCTGGGCCGAATCGAACGGCCAGCCTACTGCTTAGAAGGCAGTTGCTCTATCCATTTGAGCTACAGGCGCGTCGTTCGCTATAGCTTATGCAATCCTTGCCAGTAAACTCTTTGTGCGTTTCTTTTTAATTGAGCGTGTCTTTTGTTCTTTTGACGCTCACTCCTTAGGAGGGGGCTTGCCCCCTCCTAACGCTTACTAGATATCACAACCTACGGGTCGCTGTGCTCCCCCAGACGCGGGGAAATGTTTTCCCCGCACCCCTTGATTTTCCATAGTCTTTTCTATCCTCGGAAAATCACTCCGAGGTTTGTGCAACAAACCGAGGAGTTAACCACCTTGCGGCGGATACCTGTGAAAAACATGTCGTTCACACTTACTACCTTAGCCTCAACCTTAACCTTACTTAGCCTTTAGCCTTGGCCTAGACCTTTTAAATCCCCACATATAACTTATGTCACCATTAATATTGCAGTGGCTCCGGATGCACTTTTCCTTCGGAAAAGTGCGATTTTCCTGCTAAACCCCGCAGCTACACACTGCGTAGCTGCGGGATAAATTCGCGCATATAACTTATGTCGCCATATTTATACTAGAGCTCCATAAGTTATGCGCTCATTTATCGGGGCGACAGGACTTGAACCTGTGACCTCAACGTCCCAAACGTTGCGCTCTAGCCAAACTGAGCCACGCCCCGTTACAAATTGTGAAACTTTTACTTGCATGCCCCAATTTGTAACGGGGCACGCCCGTGATTTTCTATAGTCTTTCCTATCCTCGGAAAATCACTCCGAGTACCGACTGTTCTTGCCTAGTCGATTACGAGGAGCTAATCGTTTAATCCCGACCTCACCAATTATATCAACTCACCCTTTTGCGCTCAATATATTTCTGGATAACCTTTTTTGCCTTAGAGAGCGCGCGGAAGCGGTGGCTCATAGAGTGCTTGATTGACGGAGCAAGCTGGGCAAATGTCTTTTTAAATTTTGGCGGTATGAACACCGGGTCATAGCCAAACCCAAAACTTCCTTTGGGTTCATAGGCGATTGCCCCAAAACACCTGCCTTCAACTATCTTGATAAGCCCGTCTCCGTTTGCCAAGGCAACTGCGCAGGCATAATAGGCCTTTCTTTTCTTTGAAGGAGTGTTTTCCAGAAGGCGCAACAACTTTTCGTTATTTTTCTTGTCGCTTTTGCCTTTGCCTGCGAAACGCGAAGAATAGACTCCCGGTTTTCCTCCCAGCGCATACACGCATAAGCCGGAATCTTCTCCCAGCGTAAACTCACCGGTAAAACGCGCAATGGTCAAAGCCTTCTTGGCGGCGTTTGCCTTAAAGGTCTTGCCGTTCTCGATGATGCGCGGCGCGTTCGGATAATCTGACAAAGAACGGATGCGTAATTTCAGGCCTTTAAGTATCTCTCTGATCTCCCTTAACTTCTTTTTGTTTTTGGTAGCGACCAGAAGCATGCGGCTCATAGGACTTCAATCAAGGCGTTTTTCTGCAGGTTAACCAATTCGCCGATCCCTTTGCGTGCCAGGTCAACAAGCTTGTCCATCTGGGCCTTATTAAACGTATTCCTCTCCGAAGTGCCCTGCACCTCGATAAATTCGCCCCTTGAGGTCATCACGATATTCATATCCACGTCTGCCTTGGAATCCTCTTCGTAGGTCAGGTCAAGCAGCATTTCCCCGCCGACAACACCGACACTGGTCGCCGCAACGAACTCTTTAACCGGCATTTCTTTAAGCAGGCCGTTTTGTTTTATTTTATTCAGCGCGTCGGCAAGCGCGATAAAACTTCCGGTGATGGAAGCAGTGCGCGTGCCGCCGTCTCCCTGAATCACGTCGCAATCAATCCAGACCGTGCGTTCGCCCAGCTTATCCATACGGGTGACTGCGCGTAAAGACCTGCCGATCAGCCGCTGGATTTCATGGGTGCGGCCTGAATCTTTTCCGCGCGGGATGCGCGACTGGCATGAACGGGGAAGCATGCCGTATTCTGCGGTCACCCAACCGTGGCCTGAATTCTTTAAAAACATCGGCACTGATTCCTCAACCGACGCAGTGCAAATCACTTTGGTATTGCCCAGCTCAATAAGGCAAGAGCCTTCGGGATACTTCAAATAATTACGCTTTATCGAAACATTGCGCAATTTGTCAAAACCTCTGCCGTCTGAACGAATCATCATCATATTCCTCGCTTTTTGTATACATCTGTGCCTCCTGTATCAATGCCTACGATAACAGGAAAATCCTTAACCTGCAGCTTATACACGGCTTCAGGGCCCAGCTCCTTGAACGCAACAACTTCTGCTTTTTTTACGTAACGGTTTAATAACGCTGCGCAACCGGCATATGTCAGAAAATATACTGCTTTGTGTTCTCGTATTGCCTGCCTCACCTGCGGCGAGCGGCCACCTTTGCCGACCATTCCCTTTAGCCCGGCCTTCAATAATGCAGGCGTAAATACATCCATGCGGCTGCTGGTGGTCGGTCCGCATGCGCCCAGAGCTTTTCCTTTTGGCGCCTGAGTCGGGCCGCAATAATAAATGATTGCGTTTTTAAGCACAAAAGGCACTTTCTTACGCTTCGCAATTGCCTCAGCGATCTTTTTATGCGCCTGGTCCCTGGCAGTATACATAGCCCCGGTCAGGGAAACCTCATCTCCTGCGCGCAACAAAATGATATCTTTTTCGGTTAAGGGCAGAGTTAATTTTTTCATGGTTATAAAACAGCAGTAGCGCTGCGTAAGGCATGACAGCTGATATTCACGGCAACCGGCAGGCCTGCAATGTGCGTAGGGTAGGTAAGGATATTTACTGCCAAGGCAGTGGTCTTGCCTCCTAAGCCCATAGGGCCGATGCGCAGGTTGTTGATTGCGCACAAAAGTTCCTTTTCTAGCTTTTTCGTATTGCGTATCGCGTATTGCGTATTGCCTGCGAGTAAGGCCTTTTTTGCAAGCAGGCAGGCATAATCCGCAGTGCCGCCAATGCCGACTCCGACCACGTAGGGAGGGCAGGCATCAGGCCCGGCAGCCTTTACTGCATCCACGATGAATTTTTTGATTTCTCCTATGCGCGCAGTCGGCAAAAACATCTTAAGCTGTGTTTTATTCTCGCAGCCAAATCCTTTCGGCAGGACTGTCAGCGTAAGTTTTTCTCCTTTTACAATATCAATATGGATTACCGGAGGCAAGTATGCGGGCTTTGTCCTGGCTAGCGGGTCGCGCACAATCGAATTCCTCAAAAAACCGCGCCTGTATCCTTGCGCAACTCCTTTTACCAACGCAGCAGTTAAATCCCCTTTTATGCGCACTCCCTGCCCCAACTCAATGAAGACAGTCGGCAATCCCGTGTCCTGGCAGATCGCCAGGCGCTCTTTCTTGGCGATGGCTGCATTTTCAACTATTGCCTTTAAAAGCCGCTTTGCCTTTTTGTTGGATTCGCGCCTTACAGCGAGCGTTAATGCCTGCAACACATCATTCCTTAAAACCTGATTTGCTTTAATGCATAGATCCGAAACTACCCTCGTAATGGTATATGCGTGTATAGTCTTCATTTTTTCCTATACTCGGCGTTGACGGTCGTGGCAATACCCCCGCGGGGGTTAAACTTCCCGGTAATCCTCATCCAGCGCGGCTTGCATGCGGCAACCAGGTCATCGAGCATCTTATTGACGAAGTGCTCGTGAAAAATACCGACGTTGCGGAAATAAATCGTGTACATCTTCAAAGACTTCAGTTCGATACAATGCGTTTGCGGCGAATATTCGATAATGATATCGGCAAAGTCGGGCAGGCCGGTCTTAGGGCATATGCAGGTGAATTCCGGGATATCAATGGTAATCGTATACGCCTTATCCTGGTATTGGTTTTTCCAGACATCGATAGCCGGCGTTTTCATCGCGCGCACGTGCTGCTGCAACCCCTCGTAACTAGTTTTGCGCTTCATAGGCTACGGCACCCCTATAATTTTGTGCAGCTGCGGGATCATGCAGGTCGCAATACCCTCATCAAGCAGCCTGTTTTTAAACCGGTCGATTTTCTTAAAGAGCCGGATGCTTAGCTCCTGGGAATTCGGCTGCAGCACTACGGTTGCATGTATGCGGTTTTCCCGGAACAAGCGTATCATCTCGTCAATATCGGATTCCTCGGTTGAGAGGCACACGACGGTTTTGAGGAAACAATCCTTACGCATGGCTATCTCTAAAAACCTTTTGTGCGCCTTGAAAAATCCGTGCATTCCGGTTGAGGTAGGAAGCTTCAAATCCATCGCCACGATATCCATATGCTCGATTACTTCTTCCAACGCCTCAGGCATGGAGCCGTTCGTTTCAAGGTAATTCTTAAAACCTGTTTTTTTGGTGCGGCCTGCCACCTCTTTTAAGAAGGCTACCTGCAGGAGAGGCTCTCCTCCGGTAAAGACAACGCAGGTTGAGCCGTTGCGGCGCTGCTGTATGATTTCAAAAAGCTGTTGCGGCTCGTATTCCTCAAAATGGTTCAGCTGCGTATCGCAGAATTTGCAGGTAAGGTTGCAGCCGTAAAAACGCACAAAAAGATGCCGCTCGCCGATAAAAAGCCCCTCGCCCTGGATACTCTCAAAGATTTCGGAAATTTTTCCTTTTATCATATGCTCCGTTTCAATATATGAGCGGGTCTTGTATGCCTGCTTCCTGAAAACCCTTTGCGCGGTAATAACAGCTATCGCACCTTCTGCACGGCTTACTGCCTCCCTGATAGCAAGACCAGGTCAATGCAAAAGGGACCTTGAGGCTGTTACCGAGCCTGACGATCTGGGATTTCGTCTTCGCAAGTAAAGGTGTCAGGATACGGATACTCCTGCCTTCTGTTCCCGCTTTTGTGCCGGTGCGAATTACCTTTTTAAACGCCGCGTAAAACTCCGGCCGGCAGTCAGGGTATCCTGAATAATCCTGGGCATGCGCTCCGATGCATATCGCCTCAGCCCCGATAGATTCCGCATACGAGAGCGCAAAGCTCAAAAAGATAATGTTGCGTGCCGCTACATAGGTAGACGGTATTTTTAGTCCGGCCCTGCCCGGCTGAGGCAGGCGGACATTTTTTTCAAGTAAGGACGAACCCTTCCAGGGAAGCCGGATTTTTAAAACCCGGTATGCGCAGTGGGCAGCGCGCGCTATGGCCCTGGCAGCGCGCAATTCACGTTGGTGGCGCTGGCCATAATCAAAAATAAGACAGAAACAATGAAACCCTTTCTTTTTTGCCGCATAGAGCGTTGTCGCCGAGTCAAGCCCTCCTGACAACAACACCACAGCCTTACGGCCCTTGTTATTGCGCATACGTCGCAGAAGAAGTACTGTTCTCCCACACTGTTACCGAAGCCAGCTGCTTCACCTTTTTCTTTAACTGAGTATACACGTACAAGGCAATCTGTTCTGATGTGGGGTTGTGTGCCTTAAAATAAGGTATCTTATTCAGGTAGGCGTGGTCAAGCTTTTCCAGTATTGTATTCAGCTGGTGTTTGACGACCTTAAAGTCAATGACCATGCCGGTCTTATCGAGCCCTTGGCTTGCGACTACTGCTTCCACTTTCCAGTTATGGCCGTGCAGGGCCTCGCACTTGCCCTTATATCCCCGTAGGTTATGCGCGGAACTAAACGTTGATTCAACGCGTATGCTATACATTGCTGGCCCTCTGTACGTTATCAAGGTGCCTGCCTAAGAAACTCCTGGCTAAGCCCTTAAACCATTCCGGATTATCGCTGACGTAAAATTTATATTTGCCCCGGCGCTTTGCGCTTGTCATACCTTCAAGCTCAAGGATCTTTTTCACTTCCATGGCAACCTGCTGCGCAGAATCAATGAGCGTTACGTTTCTACCCATCACCTCTTTAATAACGGGCTTAAGCAGCGGGTAATGCGTGCATCCCAGGATGAGCGTATCGACGCCTGCTTTTTTCATCGGCGCAAGATATCCGCACGCCACTTCCTTGACAACCTTGCCCTTACGGTAACCTTCTTCCACAAAAGGCACAAAGAGCGGACAGGCAAGTGCGGTGACTCTTACCTTGGGGTCGAGTTTGCGTATTTCGTTTTCATAGGCGCGGCTGCGTATGGTGCCCCGCGTGCCGATGACACCGACTTTTTTATTGCGCGTGGCATACGCCGCCTCTTTTGCGCCGGGCACAATCACTCCGACGATAGGGACCTTAAAATGGCTTTTGATGACCGGCAGGGCCACGCTTGAGACGGTATTGCAGGCAACGCAGATAAGCTTGACTCCCTGATTAAGCAAAAACAGCGCATCTTCTATCGAAAAACGGATTACCGTATCCTTTGATTTGATTCCATATGGAACGCGCGCCGTGTCCCCAAAATAGATAATGTCTTCATTCGGCACCTGCCGCATTAATTCCTTTACCACGGTCAAGCCGCCTACGCCTGAATCAAATACGCCTATTGGTTTCATGAGCCTGCCTCTCTCTTTTTTTTAAAAAAGTGAGTTAATTGTCTTTTTCTGCAAACGCTAATTCGCGCACATACCGCAGTATACCTTCATTGATCCCTTGGGCAATTCTTTGACGATACATTGCCTCGCCAAGAAGCCGCTCTTCTCCCGTGTTGGAGAGAAATCCGACCTCAATCAACAATGCCGGCATATCGGTGCCGCGCAAGACATAATAGCGTGCGCCCTTTAACCCCAAGATCTGATTATCCAAAGTCCCGCCAACCGCCCTGCAGATCGACCTACCCAACTGTATGGATTCCCCGCGGTTGTGCGTATAGACCATATCCCATAACGTGGCTTTAAGCTTCACAGAAGCGCCTGCCAACTCGGCTGCCTTGACGCTGGGGATTTCTTTATTGGCCGAGGCAATGCCGCGCTCAGTATCGTTCACTGTAGGAGAGACATAATATACTTCAAAGCCGTGCATACTGCGGACGCGGTTTGCGTTTGAGTGAATGCTTATAAAGAGGTCTGCTTTGAAGCTATTTGCCATAGCTGTCCTGACTGAAAGCGGGACAAACGTATCCGTGGAGCGCGTCATAAACACAGAGAACCCTTCGTCTTTTAAAAGCTTGGCAAGGCGCTTGGCAACATCCAGGTTCACTGTTTTTTCGCGCAGACCGCTTGCGCTGATTGCACCGGGGTCTTTGCCGCCGTGGCCGGCATCAATAACGATCCTTTTAATGCGAGAAGGCTGCATAATCTTTACCGGGGCTGCAGGACTAACTTTACTTACCAGCCTCTGGACTATTTCTCTATTGAACGATTCGGGGATCATCACCGTGCCGTCGCGCAACACTGCCGGATGGTTGAAATAATGCAGTTTGCCGTCGATAAGCGCAAACGCATCTCCTACGCGCAAGGCCAACCGGTGCGGTTTTTTTGATAAAAGCACTACCTGTGTAAACGGGTCGTACTCAAGATTTATGTTTTGCACATCGCACACAGGGACTAAGGGTAAGTAATTTGTCCCATAAAGCGCGTAGCGGGGAATGTTGTCGGTAGGCAGGCGCGTTGTGGCGCAGCCGGCAGCAATAAGGCAGCATACGCTTACTATGGCGACGAGATGTTTTTGAGGCATAGGTATTCGGGAAAAGTGGTATGCACTTTCACTTAATTCGCCCTAGTTTCTCTCCCGGCGAATTACACCGCGCTTTGTGCGGTGCTGCGAATAAAGTTTCAAATGGTGGCGCCGAAACACATTGTTTCGGCATCCACCACGACTTTCATTAATGAAAGTCGTGGTGGAGGTGGCCGGAATTGAACCGGCGTCCTTAAGACATAAGACAAAAGTCGCTACATGCTTAGTGTACCTTTTACGCTTAACCCCGACGGCTCCGATACGCAAGATACACCGGGGCGCAGCCTTTTTTGAATCTCACCCTGGCCTATAAAGGCGGATGTGCCAAGGCCAGCCTGCTTCCGGCTCCCTTTTAGGCCACAGGCAGCCTAAAGAGAGGCCCGCTTAATTAAAAAGCGGGACTGAAACGCCAGCCGGTACCAATGTTGCCATTGGCATCCGACTAAACACTGGTGTGTTTGCGTTTATAGTTTGCAAGGATTGTTAACGCGGCCCACCCTGCGTCCGCGGCATGCTACTTTTGCCCTCAGGCTTAAGTCGAACCCTTTCACCCCCATTTGTTTAAATTCTAAATCCTAAACCCTAAATCCTAAACAAATCCAAAATTCCAATGTATTAAACCCCAAACAGGTTCGTTTAAAACATTGGGATTTAGGATTTAGAGCTTGTTTAGAATTTATGGTTTAGTGCTTAAGATTTATCCTATTGTTATCTTCTTTTGTGCTTCATAGCTCTGCGGATCGAGAGGTCTGCCTCCCGTCGCTTGATATCCTCCCTGCGGTCAAAGAGCCTCTTACCCTTGCATAACGCAAGGGTCACCTTCACCAATCCGCGGTCGCTGAAATACACATCAAGGGGTATAAGCGTAAAACCTTTCTGGGCGACCTTGCCGATTAACCTGATAATCTGGTTTTTATGCAGCAGGAGTTTTCTTACGCGTGTAGGCTCAACGTTTAAATAACTTGCCTGCTCGTAAGGACTTATATGCGTATTATATAAAACCATTTCGTTGCGTTCGATGCGGGCAAAGCTGTCCTTTAAATTCACCTTGCCGTCGCGGATAGACTTG
>JAQUON010000039.1 GCA_028717045.1 Candidatus Omnitrophota bacterium
CCCATAACGGCACCTCAGTCAGTTCTGTTTCCTTCAGCAGGCCCGACGTAATTCCGTCGTCAATATCGTGATTGTCGTAGGCAATCTCGTCTGCCACATCGACAACCTGGGTCTCAAGGGTGGGTAATTCCTCGGGGGCAAGGTCCTTGCGCTTGAGGCTCTTATCAAATGCGGATGAATGTTTGACTATGCCTTCCCTTACCTCCCAGTTTAGGTTCAATCCGGGGTAATCAGGGTATCGTTCCTCAAGGAGGTCTACCACCCGTAAGCCCTGCAGGTTATGGTTAAATCCGCCTTGCGCTGCCATGAGCTCATTGAGCGCATCTTCCCCTGAATGGCCAAAAGGCGTATGCCCCAGGTCATGCGCAAGGGCAATAGCTTCGGTCAAGTCCACGTTGAGGCGCAACGCCGACGCAATGGTCCTGGCAATCTGGGCGACTTCGAGGGTATGCGTAAGCCTGGTGCGATAGTAATCCCCTTCATGGTTTACAAAAACCTGTGTTTTGTATTCCAGCCTTCTAAATGCGGCAGAATGAATAATCCTATCCCTGTCACGCTGATACACAGACCGATAAGGATGGTCTTTCTCCTTGTACACCCTGCCACGCGAATTATAGCTTTTCATGGCATAAGGAGCAAGGAGCGAATCCTCAAGCTCTCTTATCGTTTTTATTGGCGGCATCCCGTAATAACGTATAAAGATGGTTAAGTGACTGAGAAATTACTTTTGTCTGATATACCACTGGCATGAAGTTAGTATCTCCATTCCAGCGGGGAACAATATGTATATGCAGGTGGCCGGGGATTCCGGCACCGGCAACCATCGATGTGTTAATCCCAATGTTAAACCCGTGCGGCTTAAGAACCTTGATAAGGAGCTTCTGTGCAGTTACCACTAATCCAAAAAGATCAAGCACCTCTTTTGGTGTTAATTGGGCTAAGCTTTTTACGTGCCTCTTGGGGCAGGCCATCAGGTGGCCGTTGTTGTACGGATAACGGTTAAGCATGGCGAGGGAATAACGCGTTTGCACTATTACCAGTTTTTTTTCATGCCTGCGCCGGCTGTCGCAAAAGATACATCCCTTTGTTTTATTATCACTCCGAACGTAGTTGATGCGCCATGGGGCCCAGAGTCTGCCGATTGAGTCAGTTTTCATAGTTTGATAATCTTTGATTTTATCACGTCGTTAATTTCGATTATCCCGTAGGAATTAAAGACTGTAAATAATTTATCTGTCACGCTCCCCGGATTAAAAAACCTGATTCCATTTTTTACAAATTCTGCCGGTTTATGCGAATGGCCGAAAATAACCAAATCAACTTGATCGTTTTTGAATTCTTCCAGCAATAATTCAGGCAATTTGTCCGGGTGCCCGTAGCCGTGCATTATCCCGACCCTGAACTTGCCGATTTTCATGATTTTTTTCTCGGGAAGCAGCTCCCTTACCTCTGCAGGGTCCATGTTACCCCACACCGCTTCAACGTTATGGCATACACGCTTTAAATCCTGTATAACCTTAACATCCACAAGGTCGCCTGCATGGATGACCATATCGACATTCCTGAATTCCTTAAGAATCTCATCAGGGATTGCATCTGCCCTGTCAGGAATATGAGTATCGGCAATAACGCCTATCTTCAAGCGATTATCCTCGGCCTTGAATATAAATCAAGAATCTGGTTTAAGTGTTCGAGGTTAAGGGTAAGGATCTTTTCGTCAAGCGCCCTTAACCGGCTATTCTCGTCAAGGTTCTTAAACGTGATAATAACCTTCCTTTGCATTTTGTGGCGGAACTTCTTGCATTCCTTCGCAAACTCAGAAATGTCGTCTTCGGTGAGCGGCTCAAAATTAAGGCCCATAATCCATAAGCTGTCGGAGCAACGGCACAGGAAACCGTCTTTTAAATTAGGCTTGCGGAATTCAAGCGGCTTGATTTCCCTGAAATGATAAAGTTTTACTTTCTTCTTTTCAAACTGGATAGTGTCGTTCTCAAAAAGCCTCAACAATTCAATAATGCGTTCAGTGACCGGCTTGTTTGCATCAAGGAGGAATTCCTGCACCATCGATTCCAGGCTTTTCCTGAACGCGGCCTTCTGATTTTTGGCGTCAAACGTCAGGGAATGCAATTTTTCCTTATACACGAATTTAAGCCAAAACCCGAAAACCCGGTCATTGATTTTTAAAAAGTCGCCGGTCCGGCTGATCACGTCGGATTCAAGCAGCTCATCGATACGTGCCTTCAGTTGGGCCTGAGGCTTACGTATTAGATGGCTGATTTCCCTATATTTGTTGTGCCCGCTTGCTACCAAATGGAGGATGTGCTGGTATTCGGAACTAAAACGGCTGTCTTGAAAACGGCGAAGATAATTAGAAAACTTGTGGTGCAATATGCCGGATGAGGAAAAGAGAAGGTTCTCTAGTATATCGACTAGGGACTCTTCTTTTGCGTGCGAGAGGGCTTCGGCAATCATCTGCACATAAAGGGGGACACCGCCTGTGAAATTCACGATAAAATTCCTGATGCCCCTGCTTAAATTAAGCTGCGGCAGGAGATAATCGATAAATTGGCCGGTGGTATCCATGTCGAAAGGCTCGACTGTAATCAGCTCAAAATTCCCGAACAGCAAGCTCAACTCTTTGGATAGTATCTCCTTGGCCCTGTGCCTGCGAGAGCTGATGATGATATACATGGTATTTTTTTGAGTAATTAAAAGTTTCGACCATTCCGAATAAAGGCGCCTTTTCCCGAAAAACTCAAGGTTATGGAATTCATCAAGGATAACGCAGGTGCGTTTCTGGGTTTCTTGATAAAGCGAATCGCAAAGAGAAAGGAGCTCGGAAAACATATTTTCTTTTTTACCCTTGGAAAGGTCGGCAAGAAGGGCATTAATTTTAGAAACGGTCACAGGTATGTAGGGAGAAGACCTTTTGATAAGAAAATCCAGGTTTTCTTCAAGCTCAATGTTTGAGTTGATAAGGAAATTATAAAGAAGTACCCCGATAAACCTCCTGGCAAAAGAAACAAACCCCTCCTGCCTGACATCAAGGTATACATACACAAGCCGAGATTCGCAGACCGAACCGAGGAATTTCGTAATAATCGACGTCTTGCCGATCGAATCATCCCCGATAATGGCGATATTCTGGCGGTACCCGTCCTTGAATGCACACGTACGCTTCTGCAGGATCTTTAAGTATTCTTCCCGGTCAAAAATATTATCTTTTAACATGCCAATACCAACGGGTTAGTTTGGAAGAAAGAAATAAGGATTTTGAGGTATGTAGCCTTTGCGGACCTCAAAATGTAAATACGCCGTATCCCTGCCCTTTCTGGGGCCTATTCTTGCAATTGCCTCACCCTTGCGCACCGTATTTCCCGGCTGAACGGTTATCCCCGTAATTCTTGAATAGACGGTCAAGAAGCCGTCGCTGTGCTCAATGATGACCGTTTTACCGAAAGACAAAAAATTATCGCTGCTAAAAATTACCCTGCCCGAACGCGCAGCAACCACCGGGGTTTCCCGCGGCACCTGAATATTAATACCCTTGTTAATGATGTTGTCGGATAGCTGGCCGAACGAAGAAATAACCTTACCCTTTAGGGGCCAGATAAAATCTTCCTGGGTATATGATGAGGCAGGTTCTTTTGGTTTCTGCATGCCGGGGATAAAAAGTAGCTGCCCTGTTTCAATACGGTTTGTATCGGCAATACGATTAAGGCTGGCAAGCTGATGCAGGTCCGTATCGTACATTCGGGATATGCCGTATAAGGTCTGGCCTTTTATAATCTGATGATAAAAACCGGGGATCCCAGGCGAGACAATTCCGGAGCGCATGGAGGAAGCGCATCCCGTAACGATAAACGCAAACGCCACAATACTACAAAGGCCAGAGTGTTTGGTTGTCTTTTGCATTCGCGGTTTAATCTTCCAAGCGGGCGAAGGGAATCGAACCCTCCTATCCAGCTTGGGAAGCTGGTGTTCTACCGATGAACTACGCCCGCAAAAAATCACGATTTTTTAAGGATACGCCTCTTGCGTTATTTTAATAGAGCAATATTCCCCGCACATGGTACATACATCCGGCAGGCGGGGTTGTGAAACATTCCTTAACGCACCCGCCTTTTGAGGATCCACGGAAAGGGCAATCTGTTTTTCCCAGTTTCTCTGCCTGCGCGCCTCAGACATCTTTCTGTCCCACTCTTTTACCGCAGGCATGCCTTTTACTATATCAGCTGCGTGTGCTGCAATCTTTGAAGCAATCACTCCGTCACGGACGTCTTCGATGGAGGGATGCTTAAGATGCTCGGCAGGCGTGAGGTAACAAAGAAAATCTGCACCGTAACTTGCAGCCAGCGCCCCGCCGATTGCACCGCTGATATGGTCGTAACCCGACGCGACATCCGTTACCAGGGGCCCGAGCACATAAAAAGGGGCTCCGCGGCAAATTCGTTTCTCAAGTAGCACATTCTTTTTTATCTGTCCCAGAGGCACATGGCCAGGCCCTTCGATAATTACCTGGACATTCCTCTTCCTTGCGCGGCGTGCAAGCTCCCCCAAGGTTTTTAATTCTTCAAGCTGTGGTTTATCGGTGGCATCCAGGATAGAGCCGGGCCGAAGCCCGTCGCCAAGGCTTAACGTAATGTCAAATTCTTCTGCGATATCAAGGATAAGGTCAAAATATTCGTAAAATGGGTTTTCTTTTTTGTGTTTGCTCATCCAGCAGGAAAGTATTGCGCCTCCCCGCGAAACGATACCAAGCAGCCTCTTCTGTTTTTTTAAGATCCCCAGCGCCTTGCGGGTAACTCCTGCATGGATGGTAAAAAAGTCAACCCCGTCTTCTGCCTGCTCACGCAGGATTTTTAAGACATTCTGGATGTCAAAGTTCAAATAGTCATTATGGCTTACGGCTGCATTAACCGAGATCTCATATATCGGCACTGTGCCGACCGGAACCGATGACGCAGACAGTATCTGCTGCCGGATTTGTTTGATCTGGCTTCCAATGCTTAGATCCATCACCGTATCCGCCCCATAACGTTCCGCAGCTTCTAATTTCCTTAGTTCTTCGGCGGTCTCGGACTTATCGGTAGAAGTGCCTATATTGGCGTTTACCTTGGTCCGCAGGCCTAGCCCTACTGCACACGGCCTCTTCACGACCCTGTGTACATTATGAGGTATTACAATTGTGCCTTCCTTGATGCGCCGCATTAACAACGCATCGGGAACCCCTTCCGAAGCGGCGACCCTCTTCATCAGGGGGGTGATGATGCCCAGCCTTGCCTGCCCTAATTGAGTTATGTGTGTGTCCATTATAACGCTTCCTTAAATGTCGAAATTATCCGATAAAGATCGGTAGTTCTACAGAAGGAGCCAGACGCAGCAATCTTTTTTATCCCGCATCTGGCCAATTCGTGTACGTTATTTGCCCTGATGCCCCCGATAGCAAAAACCGGTATGCGTATTTTCCTTACACAATCCCGCAACACTGTCCGTTTTATCGTTTTTACCCCCGGCTTTGTCGAAGTCAAAAAACAAGGCCCAATACCTATGTAATCGGCTCCTCCTCTTTGAGCCAGGAGCGCTTCTGTAATGGTCATACAGGAAATACCGATAATCTTATCCCTCCCCAGGATCTTCCTTGCATAGGCAAGAGGCATATCTTGCTGGCCCAGATGCACTCCGTCGGCTTTCGCTGCAAGGCAAACATCAATACGGTCATTTACGATACAAACGGCCTTTTTCCCCCTAAGCGCTGCCTTTAGCGAGACGACCTCTTCTAAGAATGTAGGCGTATCAGCGAGCTTATCCCTGAGCTGAAAAACCTTTATTCCTGCCCTTGCCATCTTCAATGCGACTTTCGAAGCCTGTTTCCCGGCAAGCACTTGTTTATCTAATACGGCATAAAGCTGCGAGTCGTAAAGCTGCTTTCTTTTCCAATTCATACACGCGGTACCGTAATTGCTTATAACGCAAGGCACAACGAAAGTTTTTCAGCTTAGAAAACTCTTCGAGCACCCTTACCGATTCCTTGGCACGCTGGATATTCGCAAAAAAAATATCCCTTACGTCCCTTCTGGTTAATTCGTTATGTGTATGGATAAGGCGGCCTGAGTCTTTTAAGGCTGACCGTTCCCCAAGAAGGCAGGATAGTCGCGTATAGCGCTTGGCGGTTGCTTCTATCGCGTGCCTTATTTGTTTGAACTCGCTTGTCAGGCGCGCATTATCTAACACAAACCGGCACACATCCTCGCATACCCGCAAGCCTTCTTTGGCACGGTTGATATTCGCATCCAAAACCCTATCTATGCCTTTATGCTTTATATAATCGCGCAATTTTTTTAATCAAAACGGTAGTGGACTTGCCGGGGACAAAGCATATAGTCTCAACCTTGCCTCCGTAACTCTTCACGAATTCACTGCCTACTATATCTTTCTTTTTCCAGTCCGCGCCTTTCACTAAGACATCTGGCCTGACCATTCTGATTAATGCCAATGGCGTATCCTGGCTAAAAGGCGCGACGAAACGGACACTCTCAAGCGCTGCCACGACCCTAAGCCTGTCTCGTTGACAGACCAGGGGCCTGGTTTTTCCCTTTATCCTTCTTACCGACGAATCGCTGTTTACTCCGACAATTAACGCGTCTCCCTTTCTTGCCGCTTCTTCAAGATATTTTACGTGGCCGTAATGGATAATATCGAAACAGCCGTTGGTAAACACTATTCGTTTAGCGCTTTTTCGCAAGCGCGACACTATACGCCTGAGCGCTGCGTAATCGGTAATGACTTTATTCTCTAACACAGCGCCTGCTCCGTAAGTTCGCACACGATGTGGCCAACAGTAATATGGACTTCCTGGACCCTGGCGGTATTACAGGAAGAGACTACCAAGGCCGTATCGGCTAATTTCGATAATTCCCCGCCATCCCCCCCGGCGAACACGATCGTCTTAATCCCCATCTTTTTTGCCTGCTTTATTCCCTGGATCACGTTCTTCGCCTTGCCGCTCGTTGAAATTCCGACTGCGACATCGTTTACTGCACCAAGCGCCTCAATCTGTTTGGCGAAAACGACATCATAGCCATAATCGTTGGCGAGCGCGGTAAGTATCGAGGTGTTTGTGGTGAGCGCAATGGCGGGCAAGGCTTTGCGGTCCTTCTTAAACCTGCCCACAAGCTCTGCTGCCAGGTGTTGACTGTCGCTGGCAGAGCCACCGTTTCCAAAAAAGATAACCTTCCCTCCTTTTTTGAGGCATTCAATGACGGTATCGGCGATGTCCATTATTACGGTAACGCTGGTGTGCAACAAATCTTCTTTTACCTGAATGCTCTCAAGAAGAGAATCCTTAATTTTATCCCTCATCCTCCACCCCGAGTTAACCAAAGAATACTTTGGCTATTTCATATATTTCTTCATCTACCGTTTTTAATGCCTTTACCGCTTCTTCAAGGGAGACATCGATAACCTTATTGCCCTGAAGCGCGACCATCCTGCCGAATTTTTTATTTAACACCAGCTCAACCGCCTTAACACCGAAACGCGTGCCCAGGATCCTATCGAAGGCAGTCGGAGAGCCTCCTCTTTGAATATGCCCGAGGACGCTGACTCGCGTCTCGTATCCTATCCTTTTCTCTATCTCTTTGGCTAAAATTTCTCCGATGCCGCCGAGCCTGACATGGCCGAATTCGTCGAGTTTTTCCTCCTGCAGCACCATACTGCCTTGCTTAAACTGAGCCCCCTCGGCAACCACTACGATACTGAAATTCTTTCCCCTGCCGTGCCGTTTTTTGATGAGTGCGCACACCTCATCCATATCAATGGGGATTTCGGGTATCAGTATCACATCTGCGCCCCCTGCAAGCCCTGATTCGACTGCGATCCAGCCGGCATGCCTGCCCATGACTTCAACTACTATAATACGGTGGTGGCTTTCGGCGGTGGTATGCAATTTATCAATGCACTCCATAGCCGTATTAAGCGCGGTATCAAATCCAAACGTATAATCGGTGCAAGAAAGGTCGTTATCTATAGTCTTGGGCACACCGACAATATTGGGTATGCCGTCCTTAATCAGCTTGGACGCAACGCCGAGCGTATCCTCTCCCCCGACTGCAATTAAGGCGCTTAACCCTAGTTTTTTAAAATTCTCTTTTGTCTGCTCTCTCCCGCCTTCTTTCTTATACGGGTTTGTCCTGCTGGTGCCTAAGATTGTGCCGCCTTTAGGCAGAATGCCTGAAACTGCGTTGAGCGTAAGAGGGATTGTGTCATCTTCAATGAGCCCTTTCCATCCGTTCTTTATGCCTATCACTTCGCAGCCCGATACGCTTGCCTTTCTCACTACCGCCCGGATTACCGGATTAAGGCCGGGACAATCTCCGCCGCCAGTCAAAATACCGATCTTCATTTCCTGTTACCTCCTACTTGTTAAACGTTGTGTATCCGCCGTAAGGAACAGGCGGAATTTGCTGTTCAACCTGGTTTCTCCTCTTATCCTTTTCTTCCTTGGTGATTATCTTGGCGATGTGTATCTTGATCACGATGGCTTCTTCTATCCCCAGTACTTCCTGAATCCTTGTTTTAGTCACCTCCTGAAGCCTTGAGGTGAGTTCAGGCAAGTTAGCCTCGGTACGCAAGACAACCCGCATATGCACGATTATCCCTTTTTTAGTTGCGATTACATCGGGTTTGAGTTCCCTGATTTCCGGGAACACGAACGACAGCTGTCTGATAAGGTCCTCGATAGCCGAAAGAGAAATAGTTACTTCGCCTGCGGAAGTCGCAAAGGCTATCGTCTTTTCCCGCTGGAATCGGCCCAGGATGAGCTGCGCAAAAGAATAACTGATAATAATAAGCAACCCGCCGGATAACCCCAAAAGTATGCGGTAATTCGTATTATACTGGGTAATCTCCAATAAACGGATAATATCGACGGGGGCAAGTACGTTAAATGAAAAAACTATCATGCTTAAACCTATCAGGATCAGCATGATCATATAAAACGAGATGCCCACAACGGTCAAAAATCTCATGTATTACCCCCTTTCTATGCCTACAATACTGACATTGATATCGATTATCGAGAGGTTCGTCATCTTATCCACTGCGGAACTGACATTTTCCTGGACTTTGCTGGCGATGTCAGGGATATTAAACCCGTATTTTACGATAAGCGGGATTTCGATACGCACGTCGCTATTCTTATCGATCTCTACCCGTATCCCGGAATTCCTATGCCTAAAACCGAGCAGCTCCAAAAAGTTCGCCTTCATATTCCTGCCGATCCCCTTGACACCATCGATTTCTTCAGCTGCAAGATAGGCAATAGAGGCAATTACGTTCTTATGGATATTAACTGCGCCCAGCCCGGTTGCAGAATCATCCTTGGCCATTATCCCTCCTTTGCCAGTTCTTCCTCTCCGAGCATTTCATTGACAAAATGCGTAGAGAAATCCCCCTTGATAAACAGAGAATTCGAAAGAAGCTGTGTATGAAACGGTATCGTAGTTTTGATCGGCTCAATTCTAAATTCGCTCAACGCCCTCTGCATAATCCTTAAGGCCTCATTGCGGTTTTTGCCATGCGCAATTATCTTTGCCACCAGAGAGTCATAATAAGGGGATATTTCATACCCCTGGTAGATATGTGTGTCTATGCGGATCCCCGGCCCTCCGGGAAGAATAAGCGATTCTATTTTTCCGGGGCACGGAATAAAGCCATTGCGGTAATCTTCAGCGTTTATGCGGCATTCGATAGCTGCGCCGTTGAAGTGAATATCGCTTTGCTTAAAGGAAAGCCTTGCGCCGGCAGCCACTAAAATCTGCTGCTTAATCAGGTCTATACCCGTAACCATCTCTGTTACGGGATGTTCAACCTGTATGCGCGTGTTCATTTCCATAAAATATACGTTTTTGTCCTGGTCGAGCAAAAACTCTATGGTACCCGCACCGACATAGTTAAATGATTTTACGGCTTTTACCGCCATCTCGCCTAAGCGTTTGCGTAATTTAGAATCAACGATAGGCGAAGGCGACTCTTCAAGCAGTTTCTGGTGCCTTCGCTGGATACTGCAATCCCTCTCGCCGAGGTAAAGGTGATGGCCGTGGGTATCGCTTAAAATCTGCACTTCTATGTGACGCGGCTTATCGATATATTTTTCGATATAGACATTGGGATTGCCGAAGTTGGCTTCTGCCTCTGCCTGGGCAGTCATAAAACTGCTAACGAGTTTTATCTCGTTATGGCATATCCTCATTCCTTTGCCGCCGCCGCCTGCAGAGGCCTTAATGATTACCGGGTATTTGATGCGGTTTGCAATTTTAATTGCTTCGTCTTTATTTTTAACGACTGAAACGCTCCCCGGGACTATAGGGAGGCCAATTTTTTGCATCGAAATACGGGCCGACATTTTATCTCCCATAAGCTTTATGTTTTCGGGTGTCGGGCCGATAAACGTAATATGGCATGATTCACAAATTTCCGCAAAATGGGAATTTTCGGCCAGAAAGCCGTACCCGGGGTGTATTGCTTCGACGTCGGTTATTTCTGCGGCGCTGATAACGGCGGGGATGTTCAAATAGCTGGAGCTGCTTTGGGCGCGGCCGATACATATTGCTTCGTCAGCCATCTGCACATGCAGAGAGCTGGCATCGGCCTGGGAATATACCGCTACCGTCCTTATTCCCATCTCTTTACATGCCCGGATTATGCGTAAGGCGATTTCGCCGCGGTTAGCAATGAGGATTTTTGAAAACATGAATTTAAATTAAAGTGGCTCGACAATAAACATGGACTGACCGAATTCGACCGGCTCGGCATTCTCGACTAAAACCTCAACAATCCGGCCCTTGATTTCGGATTTAATCTCATTCATCAGTTTCATCGCTTCTATAATGCAAAGCACCTGGCCTGCCTCGATCACCTGCCCTATTTCTACGTAAGGAGGGGCTTCCGGGGCAGGGGCGCGGTAAAAAGTCCCGACCATCGGTGCCTTTATCTCGACATTCTTTGAAGAGGCTTCCTTTGCGGGCTCAGGGACAAAAGAGGCTTTTGCGGGCTGTGCTTGCCTCTCTATGACTATCGGGCCGCTTACCCCCTCAATTCCTGAGGCAGTCTTTTTCAACCGTATGCGCATGCCGTCCTTTTCGACTTCAAGCTCGACAAGGCCGTTTTCATTCATAAGGCTGATCATTTCCTTAATTTCTTTAATATTCATATATGCTCTCCCGTTAATATACCCTTTCTACATATTGGCCGGTCCTGGTATCAATCTTTATTTTATCGCCACTATTGACAAACAGGGGAACCTGCACTGTAGCGCCGGTTTCAACGGTAGCAGGCTTTGTGCCGCTTTTGGCAGTATCGCCTTTAATTCCGGGCTCTGTATGCGTGATCGTAAAATGGATAAAATTAGGAAGGCTGATATTTAGGATATCGTCTTTGTATGAATAGGCGACTACCTCAAGATTGTCTTTTAGATATTTTGCTTTATCCCCGAGGACCGGCTCAGACACGGCTACTTCATCATAGGTTTCCTGGTCCATAAAGTGGTACATACCCGAAGAGGCGTATTGAAATTGGAGTTTACGTTCTTCAACGTATGCGCTCTCAATCTTCTCGTCGCCCCGGTATGTTTTTTCTAAGACGTTTCCGCTTTTCATATTCCGTACCCTGACCCTTACGAATGCCGCGCCTTTGCCCGGCTTGACATGCTGAAAATCGATCACCTGATACACGTCGTTGTCCACAAGGATAGTCAGCCCTGATTTGATTTCATTAATAGAGAGAGCCACTAAAGTATCGCAACTCCTTTCCTAGTCACCAGCACCATATCTTCAATTCGTATTCCGAACTTGCCGTGAAGGTATATGCCAGGCTCAACCGTAAAGACCATGCCTTCGCGCACTACCCCTTCGCTCTTTTTAGCGATTCGCGGGTCTTCGTGGATTTCCAGACCAACGCCATGCCCTACACTATGACCAAAAAACCCGCCAAATCCACAACGGGCTATATACTGGCGGGCTGCCGCGTCAATAACC
>JAQUON010000040.1 GCA_028717045.1 Candidatus Omnitrophota bacterium
TGGGTTTTATGGGGTTTAAATTGTAACTATGGATATCCTTATCCCGGTCATAACCTTGGGTATCATGGGCCTCCTCTTCGGAATAGGCCTGGCGCTGGCAGCCAAAAAACTCTGTGTTACAAGCGACCCGCGCCTTGAAGCGGTCTATGGAAAACTTCCTGGGGCAAACTGCGGCGCCTGCGGCATGCCCGGCTGCATGGGGTTTGCCGAGGGGCTGATTGAAGGCAGGTGTACTCTTGAGCGCTGCAGTGTCAGCAACGAAGATACGCTTAAGGCAATCGCCGGTATCCTGGGAATCGAGCTAAAGACAAAAATCAAGGCTGTTGCGGTCCTGCATTGCTATGGCGGTTCAACGCGGGCCAAGGATAAAGGCGCCTATCGAGGAATTCGCGATTGTGTTAATGCGAACCTCGTTATGCAGGGCCAAAAGCTCTGCGCATATGGTTGTATCGGCCTGGGAACATGCGCCCAGGCGTGCCCTTTCAATGCCATTATAATGAACGAAGAGGGTCTGCCTGTCATAAAGGAAGACAGATGCACCGCCTGCGGAAAATGCGTGGCAGTCTGCCCAAAAAAATTGTTTAGCCTTATCCCTGGCGATCATAAGGTCTATGTGGCCTGCTCCTCACACGATTCCGGAAAGGACACAAAAACCGCCTGCAGTGTGGGCTGTATTGCCTGCCGCCTCTGCGAAAAAGCATGCCCCTTTGATGCGATACATGTCATAGACAACCTGGCAACTATCGATTATAATAAATGTACGTCCTGCAAGAAATGCGTGGCAGTCTGCCCGGTAAAGATTATCAAAACGAGGGATTAATCGCTATGCACAATATCGCAGTTCTGGCTTCGGGTAACGGAACCAACTTTGCCGCAATAGCCAGGGCAATAAAAAAGGGTTTCTTAAAAGCTAACCTTGCCTTATTGGTATGCGATGTGCCGGGCGCGTTAGTGATTGCGCGCGCAAAACGGGCAGGGATAAAGACACTGCTAATGCAGAGGCGTGAATTCGCGACTACAAATGACTTTGAGGCAAAGATTATTCAACATCTAAAAGAAGAAAAAATAGACCTGATTATCCTGGCGGGCTTTATGCGTATCTTAAGCCCCGGGTTCGTAAGAGAATACAAAGGCCGTATCCTCAACATCCATCCCTCCCTCCTTCCTTCTTTCAAAGGCACGCATGGCATCAAAGATGCGTTTGACTACGGGGTAAAGATTACCGGGGTAACCGTCCACCTGATAGATGAAGAGCTCGATCATGGCCCCATCATTCTTCAGGAAAAGGTCAGAATTGAAGAAAACGACACCTTGGAGTCGCTTGAGAAAAAAATACACAAGGTGGAGCACGCACTCTACCCCAAGGCGATCCGGTTATTACTCGAAGGCAAGATTACGGTTCTGGGAAGGAAAATCATGGTTACTACTCAGCCTGGCCTGCCCACACGTTAGCAGGGCTTAAGACAATCCTGCGGTTCGTAAGCATATTGTATAATTCTACGGCGGTAAAATCCTTAAAATTATAGGTTTTTAGCGTAAGTTCAATAATCTTTATCACCTCTTTATCTATATCGGCATCTGAAGCCACTTCGGGCTTTCCGAATTTCAGTTTGATGCGGTTTAAAATCTGGCCCACAATGAAATCATTCATTTGGATATCTTTATAGCCCACATTGGCGCCGGTATTATCTCCGATGATAGATTCCGAAACAATCGTCTCCTGGATACTGCGGTGTTGGAACTCGCCCCACGAGATGAACTCATACGAAACCTTTTTAATGTCGTTGGCATAGAACACCTGCGTTACTTCATAGCCGTTTTTGATATCCGCAATCACCACGCATAAAAAACGCACCTCATTACCCGTGCGCTCCATACTGAATAAGACCCGCCTAAAGATCTTAAACACATCGTTGATTTTATCGATAACCGCCTTGTCCAGTTTATACTCCTGGTATTTTTCCCGGTCAGGCACCGCCTTAATCATATACTCGCCCTTCAGTACTCCGGCCTTAAGCGCAACGGCATTGCTATTTATTTCAAAGCGTTCAAGATAGCGATCGGGCTTGTCTGTCTTAACAAATATGTCTTCTAAGGGTAAATAGATCCAGAGCGTTGAGCCAATGAGCCTGGCTTTCACTGCCAGCGCATATTCATTTTCGGCAATAGTTTCTACGTGGCGGGGAATATCTTTGGAGAAATACGTGGGCTTGGTCGAAGAGGTACAGCCACAGATGAGCCATACTAAAAAGGCAACGCTACAAAGAACGGCTCTTGCCAAATTCCTTAAAGATGGCCTCGATATCATCGTAATTCAATTCCTCCTTTTCAAACAGCTCAGTCGCAAACCGCTCAAGAAGCGCTGATTCTTTTGTAAGGAGGTCGCTGACTTCTTTCATGCAACTGTGTAATATATCCTGGATATCGGTATCGAGTTTTGCCATGATTTCTTCCGAAATAAGCGAAGGCTGGAATGCGCGGTTTGAAACAAGTGCGGAGAAATTACCGATGAGGCCCGATTTGCCCATGCCCCAGCGCCATACCATATTGTGCGCGAGGGAAAGGGCTTTTTGAAAATCCGAATCAACTCCGGCAGTGGTATAGCCGAATTTTAATTTTTCGGCCACATAGCTTCCGAGGGAAATGTTTATCTCTGCCAGGAGCTGTTTCTGGTCGTGAATCAGGATTTCTTCCTTTTCGGGATTCCATACCACGCCGCCTGTTTCCTTGCGCGGGATGATGCTTGCCTTAAACACGTCTTTGTGCGGGGCCAGGAGGTAAATAACCACTGCGTGGCCGGCTTCATGGTATGCGGCTTTCCATTTTTCAGCTACCGTCATCTTGATCCTGCGCTTGATGCCGAGCGTAATCCTCTCGCGGGCTTCTTCGATCTGCTGCATGCCAATTGCCTCTTTTTTATACCTGACTGTAATAAGGGCTGCTTCTCTTACAAGATTGGCGATATCTGCGGGAGAATAACCTACCGCGATGCGGGCAAGGCGGTCTACTTTGATATCCTTCTCGTCAAATTTTACTTTTTTAAGATAATAGCTAAAAAGTTTCTGGCGGTCTTCAAGCCCTGGCAGGTCAACATAGATCTTGCGGTCAAACCGGCCGGGCCTGATCAGTGCGGGGTCAAGAAACGTTTCGGGCGCGTTCGTTGCGCCTATAATGACAATATTTAAATCTTTCTCCTTAAGGCCGTCCATCTCGACCAACAGCTGATTTAAGGTAGTGTTGGATTCTGTCTGACCGCCAAATCCCCTGTCTACTGCACGCTGGGCGCCCACCGCATCGATTTCATCGATAAAGATGAGGCAGCCTCCTTCCATTTCAGCCAGTTGGCGTGCCTGCTTGAAAAGGCTGCGTATCCTGCCTGCGCCCACCCCCACAAACATCTCTATAAATTCCGAGCCGGACATGGAAATAAAAGGCAATCCTGCCTCAGTGGCAATAGCCTTGGCAAGATATGTCTTTCCGCAACCCGGAGGCCCAAGCATAAGTATGCCTTTTAGAATCTTTCCGCCTATCCGCTGAAGCTCTGCCCTGTCTTTGATCAATTTCACGACTTCCAGGGCCTCCTGCTTTGCCTCGTCAAGCCCGATCACGTCGTTCCAGGTAATACCCAGCTCTTCGCCGGAAATTGATTTTTTGCGCGTCTGCGTAAACGACTGGGCACCCCTACGGAACATGAGCCAATACCACATAAAGGTATATACGACGCCAAAAATGAGCGCCATGATAATCTGCAGGTATAACTGCAGGGGGATCATAGCGAGCTGGGATTGCCTTAAGTATGATTCTGCTTCGTTCCAGGCACGTATACCGGTAATAAGGACAATGACCAACGATACGCCCAGAACCAGCATCAGGCTTATAATGAGGATTCTGATCCAATAAAGTTTCCAGTAAAGTTTTATTTTCTTGACGTTCATGAGGAACCTTTCTCTTCTGCAACCTGAAATTAACAATAACATATTACGCAGGATAAGTCAAATTTTATTTGCCTTCTCCTCCGAATTATCTTGACTATACGCTGCATTATGCTACAATTTGTTTTTGCGTGTAATTTATAGCGCGTAGCACGACTAAAGAGAGAGAGTTATGCCGAAAATTACGCTTGTGAAAAGCCGGGAAATCCTGGATTCAAGGGGGAATCCTACCGTTGAGGTAGATATAATCCTCGATAACGGGCTTTTAGGCCGTGCCGCAGTCCCTTCCGGTGCTTCTACGGGCGAACACGAAGCGCTTGAGCTAAGGGATGGGGACAAAAAACGGTATTTGGGCAAAGGTGTACAGAAAGCGGTTGCCAATATAGAAACTGTTATTGCCCCCCGCATAAAGGGCTTAGACCCTGATTTCCGCAAGATTGACTCTTTGCTGCTTGCGCTTGACGGTACTGAAAATAAATCAACGCTTGGTGCTAATGCGATTCTGGGAGTATCTATGGCAACTGCCAAGGCGCAGGCGCAATCCGAACAAAAACCCCTCTATGCATTCCTGGGGAATAGCGCAAGCCAGGTATTGCCGGTGCCGCTTATGAACATCTTAAACGGAGGGCTGCACGCCGATAACAATCTCGATATCCAGGAATTTATGATTGTGCCAATCGGTGCCCCTACATTTAAAGAAGCCTTGCGTTATGCGGCAGAGGTATTCCACAACCTTAAAGCCATCCTCAAATCAAGAAAACTTTCTACTTCCGTAGGAGATGAAGGCGGTTTCGCCCCTAGCCTCGCCTCTAACGAAGAAGCCCTCCATTGTATTATTGAAGCTATCGAAAAAGCGGGCTATACGCCTGGCAAAGATATATGCCTTGCCCTTGATTGCGCATCAAGTTCTTTCTACAAAGACGGTACCTATTCTTTTGAAGGCTTACGTAAGGATGCGGCCTTTATGATACAGACATACAGCGCATGGCTTACAAAATACCCCATTGTTTCCATAGAAGACGGTCTTTCCGAGAATGACTGGCAAGGATGGAAGCATATGACCGAAGGCCTCGGAGCAAAACTACAACTGGTGGGAGATGATATATTCGTCACCAATCCGAAAATATTTAAAAGAGGTATTGCTGAAAAAATAGGAAACGCCATCCTGGTAAAGGTTAATCAGATCGGCTCCCTCTCCGAAACGCTGGAGGCGATTTCTATCGCGCAAAAAAACAAGTATAACGCGATTATCTCGCACCGTTCGGGTGAAACAGAAGACACAACCATTGCCCATCTGGCAGTAGCCTGCGGGTGCGGACAGATCAAGACCGGCTCTGTGTCTCGCACAGACAGGATCTGTAAGTATAACGAATTATTAAGAATCGAAGAAGAGCTTGGCAAAAAGGCTGTGTACGCCGGCACGTTCTGGAAAAAATGATTCTTAAGAAACCGTTTTGGCTTGTAAGCACAGGTCTTATTCTGCTCTTAGTTATTTTTTTGCCGGGATACACGAAAATCCAGGAACTTAAGGACAGGAATCGAGACCTTAAGGAGAAGAACGCGCGCTTAACCCAGGAAAACCTCATACTGGAAAAGGAACTCGACCGAATTGATAAAGACGCCTTTTATCAGGAAAAAATTTTACGCGACAAAATGGGCGTAGTACGTAAAAACGAGGTCCCTGTAAAGGTAGTTACGGAATAAATATACTATATACATTCGCGGGGTGGAGCAGCCTGCCCCGTAAAGACGCGCTTCGCGCGTCCACGGGGCACCACGTGATGCCGTGAAACGGCATTTTACGTGGTGGTAGCGTGTGTCGTAATAAAGTATGTTTTTTGTATATGTTTTAAGAAGCATGGTGGATAAAAAGTTATACGTGGGTTCTACGGGTTCTTTGGAAGAAAGACTAGCAGCACATAATGGCGGAAATGTTCTATCAACTAAGAGACGTAGACCATTAGAGTTAATTTATTATGAAGCTTATCTTGATAAGCGTGATGCGACAGGAAGAGAATTATTTCTTAAGAGCGGCTCAGGACATAGATTCTTACAAAAACAACTAAAGCATTACTTAGAAGATAATCTTCGCGGGGTGGAGCAGCCTGGTAGCTCATTAGGCTCATAACCTAAAGGTCGAGAGTTCAAATCTCTCCCCCGCAACCACTTTAATACGTCCCGCAGGGACATTAAGGGCAGTGCCGCCGTAAAGGCGGCCAACTTGACCACAACCATTGCCCAAAGGGCAATTGAGGGAAATGTCGCCGAGGCATTAGGCGAGGCGACCAAAAATAAAGAGACAAACAATAAAAAGTGAGGTGGAAGATGGCGCAGATGAGCAAAGGTACAAGGGCATTTGGAATCTACTTCATCGTATATGCCTGTTCGATGTTTTTGGGAAGGGTGACCAGCATTCTCTATCACCTGATCGAAACCATTACCATCATGGCGCAAAAAACCGGCGCAAGAAGGCTCTACTGCGGCTATTCAGATACCCTCTCTTATTCTTACCTTGATTGCCTTGTTGATTTTGTGGGGTTGGCTTTAGCGATTTTCGTCATGTTTGCGGCATTTAGGGTATTCAAACTTACTAAATTGGCCCTGCAGAGTATTAGGGTAATCACGATTGTTGGTATTGCCTATAATATGCTGGCTATCGCCAAAGATGTGGTAAAAATAGTCTCAACCCCTGCTGACGTACGCTATACCGCGTACTTTATTGCAGGAGGTATTGCTACCTGCCTGCTTTCCATAGGTTTCTGGGCTTTTGTGTATTATTTCTTCAGCCGTCCGAACATAAAATCGCAGTTTACCAATTGAATCTCCCCGGACTAAAGTCTGGGGATTAAGCACGAGTTAATTAAAAAAACCCGCGTTCAAAAAAGCGCGGGTTTTTTATTTCTTTAAAATTTAAATTTAACGGACGTCCAGGATATCAAAATTCCTGTCGATTACCCCGGAAGGGCTTACCACTACGAGGTTCACCTCTTTAGTCCCCGGACTCTCATAAGAAGTAGTAAAAGAAGGTTCGGTAGTTGCAGGTGCGGAACCACCCGTATCCCCTGACCAGAGATATTCTACCTCAACCTGCATGCACCCGGTGGGCGCCACATAGGCATTCGAAGTAACAGTGAGTTCTGTATTAGTATCAGGCCTATATGCCGACGCCTCAAGCCCTACCTTTGACATATCGTAAGACGCATATTCGCCCTTAAGCGCCACATCCAGGAACATTTTAAGATTATACTCTATTGGCTTTGCCTCTTCGATCTCTTTTAGGCGCTGCCGGGTGAGCCGCACTGTTGAGGTATCCCTGCCTTTTGCCTTTTCAATAACTTCATTGTAATGAACCTTCGCTTCTTCTATGTTACCCTCCCATTGGGCTAACAGACCGAGCTGGTAGGAGCTTGAGAACGCCTGCGGGCTATTGCGCTCTTTTTGTGCAAGCAGTTTAAAATATTCCCTTGCGCCCACCAGGTCCCTTTTGACGTATGCGTACATAAGCCCTGCTTTAAACATCGCTTCGTCAAGATGGGTAGTTTCAGGGTACTGTGTAAGCAGCCCGGTATAGCGAGTGAGCGATTCAGTGTATTCTTTTGCTTTTTCCAGGTTAAACGCCCTTTCATACGTTAAGGTTTCGTCAAATGCACTATCGCCTACTTTCTTCTGCAGCTCCTGGAGGACCTTCTCCGCATAAAATGTATCTTTCAGTCCCTTGTCTTTATACATAAACAGCCGCGCTATTTCGGTAAGCAATGAGGCTAGTTTCTCCTTAGGGTATGTCAGGGATGCCTTTTCTATAAGCGCGTCAAAGAGCGCCTCTGAAAGCTCAAGTTTACCCTCTTTATAGAAAATTTCTGCATTGGACTTTAATTCTTCTTCCTTTGCGCCGGCCGCAATGATGCTATCGACATACGCCCGGTATAGTTGCGCGGCCTTGCTCTTCAGGCCCTGCTTTAGAAGCGTATCCGCAACGTCTTTTAAAGGAGCGGGGGGTTTTGCATTGTGTGCGTACTCAAAAACCGAATTCATCAGGTCATTGAGCAAGGCTTCCTGATCCCCCTCCTGCTGGCTCCTGTGAAACTTCCATAATAACAGTTTTGCATATACATGTATCGGCTCATCCACGGCGCTCGCCTGTATGGTGTTCTGAAGTTCATCGAGTGTCTGCTGCCGGTATGCATCTACATTACTAAAATAGGTATTCCAGTCCTGAGACGACTCAAGATACTCAAGCTGCCGGTAACGAGTGAGCGCCGTATAATAGCTCACAAAGGGCGCAAGAACTTTCTTTTTTTGGCTTAACGACTCTAACAAAGCAATAAAGCCGGAGTAATTATGGTCATTATAATACAATTCTTTCAAGGCCTCGAACGCAGGAAACGCCGCCTCGCCCGAATCCGCTTCAATGATTTGTTTAGAAAGTACGGCCGGCTTCGCATCTTGCGGCGCGGCCATACAAAGAGAACATATGCCCAATATGAAAGAAAAAAGCAGCAAGAACAATGCAAGAAAATGGGCCTTTATGTGTATGGTTGCGGATTGGTATTTCATATGCATGAAGGTTTTTACCTTTTTAGTTTTATCTCTTTCTGCGGGTTTTTCCAAAATTCTCTGATGACATAATACGCCTTGCGCGGGATGCGCGCATCAATACCTTCTTCTTTTTCCGTATTCGATAACGCCACGATGCCAAACCATTCTTCGTTCATATTTTTATTCCCTTTTGCTTTTATGTCGAAATAATAGCTGCCGTTTGTCCAGTTTGACTCGGTATCATGCACCAGCCAGCTTTCGGGGTCGGATTCGCTATGCTTCCACCATTCATCCGTCCACTCAAACATGGTCCCACCGATACAATTGCCGGCTCCCTTTTTGCTGTTGGCTACGTTATCGTAAATCTGGCGCCACTGCGATTGCAGGAAAAATGCCTGCATGTTCTGGTCTTCCTGCCCAAGGTAGGCATCGTAACAATCTGCGCCGAACTCCGAGAGCAAGATCGGCTTATCGAATGTCGCTTTCAAGGAATTAAATAAGTTACCGAATGTCTTACCGCGATAGATAATACAGGCGACTAAATCAACATCGGGGCATACTTCATTGGCCACATCGAGCCCTATTAATTCGCCGTTGCCAAGTGCAACAGGATGGTTAGGATCGATTGCGTGGATCTGGCCTGCCAGCTCGTTCACAAAGGAATAGTAAATGGTAGCGCGCATTTTCTTCTGCTTCTGAGGGTCAGGCTCGTTATCAATCTCATCGTTTGACCATGGCCGGACCATATTGAGGCAAGAGTAGTTATTTTCATTTCCCAGAATCCACATAAGTATGCCGGGCTCATCCTTATAGAGGTTCACCATATCTAATACTTGCTGTTTCACCCGGTCACGAAAATCTTTATGGCCGTAAAAAGGGCACGGGTATTCCCAGAACCCCAGCCAGTGGCCCAATATTACCCTGATGCCGTAATTATCATATAGGTCCCTGATCACTGCCTTGACTTTCTCAGGGTCCTCTCCGGCCTGGTAGATCCTGACCGTATTTATCCCCATTTCTTTCATACGCTTGCCATCAACCATCCACGGCTTGTGTGCGTCAGACCACCAGTCATATTCGTGATTTTTGCCGATCGGGATAGGATTATAGCAGACTCCCCTGACGATATAGGGCCGGTTATTCACCATCAGCTGGTAGCGGCCTGCGTTAAGCGTCTTAATGTACACTTTGTGCGTAAGAGGCCGGGCAGCACCGCTTAGCACGGCGCAGGCACAAAACAAAGAACACAGGATACACAGCGCCTTTAGGCGCTTCTTGTATCCTGTGTCCTGTGTGAGCCGCTTCTTTGAAGCGTTATTCAAACTTAATTTCATCAAGATAGAATGTTGCGCCTTCGGGATTCACGTCGATATTGGTTGCCCAGCAGAAACCGCCGATGATGTAGGACATATCTTTGCCCTTCAGGTCGATAGAATACTGCGTCCATTCTTTATTCAAGATAACCGGGCCGACACTGGCAACGTCGGAATCAGAAAATTCTCCCATGATGCCGCCAACCTTGAATTCCTCTATCCTCTCGCCGCCTTTTGCGCCGCGAGCCCAGAAGGTAAGCTTGGTGGCTTTGGACAAATCATAACCGGCATCAACCGAGCCCCAGTTGTTGGCGGGATTCTGCCAATAAATACCTGCCCAGCGTGCTCCCTGCGATATCTTGCCGGAATACGTTACCTTAATACAGGTATCCCCGAGGTAGGGATCTTCTTTCGAAGAACCTTCGTATTTTATATCGCCATAATCACCCATCCATCCGGAAGGGATGAAATGGTTTTTGATCGAAGAACGGTCTGAATACACATAGAAAGGCATGCTTTCAGGCTGACGGACTTGCGGCTTCATAGTCGGGTCTGCTTCGAATTTGATGTCATCGACGTAAAAGGTGCATCCTTCGGGGTTAAGATCCGCAGTGGTAACCCAGCCAAACCCTCCACTGATATAAGAAAGGTCTTTGCCTGCCAAATTGACGGTGTATTGTTTCCAGGTATCGGTTAACTCAACCGGGCCGAACTCTATTGTCGAAGAATCGGAATAGGTGCCTTTAATGCCTCCTATTACGAATTTCTGGATGGTTTCTCCGCCTTTTGCGCCCCGGGCCCAGAAGGTAAGCTTGGTCATTCCAGTCAGGTCAAACCCGCCTTTCTTACTCCCCCAGTTGTTTGCGGGGTTCTGCCAGTATACGCCTGCCCAGCCGCTGCCCTGGCTCTTCTTGGCAGTATAGGTAAACTCAAGGCTGGTAGTGCCTGTGTGGGGATTATCCATAGCCTGGTCATTAAGCTTTAGATCGCCGTAATCACCCATCCATCCGGAAGGGATAAAATGGTTATCACGGGCATTCTTGTCCGTAAACACCACAAATTCCTTTGCCGGGCTGCTTGCTGTTTCTTGAGCCGATACCCATGAAACGCTTAGCATCATCAATAGGCTCATAACGATAATTCTCTTCATTTCCTACACCTCCTTTAATTCGTGATTCGTATATGTTTTAAAAATGAAATTTCTGGAATAATCGATTTTGAATTCTTATTTACCACCCCTCCTTTCTACCTCCTGTGGGTTACTTATTAAAGAGTTTTTTATATAAGTAATACGATTTCCGTAATTGCCGTAAATATGGGCTCATGTTTCCGTCGCCCTGGCCCGAAAGACCAAACCACTCCTCGTACATATAGCCTCCGGGAAACGGGCCTGTGGCAAGCCCTTTTGTATCATGCAGCGAAGGCTCGTAAGCCTTCCACCATTCATCGAGCCATTCAAAAATGACTCCTCCGATTGCATTACCTTGGCCTTCTTCAAATGCCATATTACCCTGAATATCCTGCCAGGCTGCTCCGTGGTACTTGGCCTGCGATTCTTCTGCTTCCTCGGCATTCTTTCCTTCGATATAGGCAGGGCAGCCGAACTCCGTGATAAACACTGGTTTATCTGCCTGTTCCTTGACCTGTTTCCAGATATAGCCGAAGCCATAATCTCCGCGGTAGGCGTTGGTGCCAAAGATATCGATGTCGGGCGCATCGTTACCGAATTTATCCAGGAAAAGCACGTCGCCGCTGCATATGGCTACCGGATGATCCGGGTCAATGGTCTTGATATAGGCGGCGACTTCATTGGCAAATTTAAAAAATGCATCGGGCTCTTTATCCGCATTGCAGGCAAAACCGTAGACGTTTTCATTGCCTAAAAGCCAAAACAAAATAAACGGCTCATCCTTAAACTCAAGCACCATATTGACTACCGACTGCATCATATTCTTCTTGTGTTCTTCGTTCGTATAGTCGGTGCCCGGATACCACGGCGCTCCCGAGCCCAAGGCATACTTACCCAGGAAATCTCCCAAGATGACCCTGATGCCATATTTATTATAGAGGTCGCGCAATAATTCCTTGTTCACCTTATGGGGGTGGTGATAAAGCCGTATGGTATTAACGCCC
>JAQUON010000041.1 GCA_028717045.1 Candidatus Omnitrophota bacterium
ATATTCAGCAGTCTCAATTGCGCGGGCTATCTCTCTTTCAATAACCTTTTTGCCGATCTTTTCCTGAAATTTAAATTTGCATACGTCCGTCATTTTTGCCTCCATTCGTATATCCCGATTTTCTTCTTAAAATGTCGCACCCTTTTTAGAAATTATTTCAAATAGTCTCTGAGTCCTTCTTTCTCGAAAATCTCCCTGATTCGAGATATCTCGCGATATATAGTGCTCCTGTGTTCGGCGAAATGCTTGCAGGCTTCATTTATGGTTAGGCCGCCTTCGCCCAACAGCTTGCATAGCTTCTTTTGCTGAGACGTCAGTTTTTGATATACCTTGGAAACTTCAATCTTGAGATCTGACTCTTTTTGAGACGGGATATCTCTGTCTTCTGGAATTTGATCTTTTAAGGTAGGCGCGTTCTCATCGTCATTTAAAGGTTCATCCAGAGAAATGGCTTCATAAATCGTCTTCCTTTTATCTGCTTTTAGCTTTTCGGCGATCTTCTCGAGTTCTTTCTTAACAACCCCCGCCATAAAAGTTTTCTTTGATGCTTGTCGGCTAGGGTCGTATTCATCCCGGAGATCTAACCAACATACAAGGCATTCCTGCAAGAGGTCATCAAAACTTTCATGTCTTAAGCATTTATATTTTTCTCTATATTCATTGATTACCCACTTTGCGGTAGCAATTTCCCAGCTCTCAAATAACCCTCCGTAGTTCAAAACACCTCCTATATATTTCGGAGCCGAAACCTATTCGGCTTCTTTTCGAGGTGTATGGGCTAACCTTGCGGAGGGCCAAAAAGAGAATTATTATTGAGTCTTTTTTAATTTACATTGCGAGATGTCATCCAATCCCAATATCTCTCTTTGCGTCGGCTCTCTGCCCAAAATGCCGGATAGGACTTCCATCATCGCTTTATAGAGCTTTTCATTCACGAGTTGTTTTTCTTCCACGGAAAGTTTTTGCGCATAAACTATACGGATCCGGCCTCCGAACCGCTTATTGAAATTATTTTTTATGCGCTGACCCATATTTCACCTCTACTGTATATCCCGATTTTTTCTGTGATTTGTCGCAATAAAAATGCGACATTTCTAAGGGAAAATCGGGATATACGCATAGGTGCCTATGCACTACATTATCCCCCGGAAGCATTAAAAACTATTGATATAGCTTGACTTGTGCACCGTTTTGTTATAGGGGTTGTGTTGCAAAAGGAGAGCCGTGATAACACCCAACAAGAAACAAGATAAAAAGAAATATGTGATTTATACCCGCTGTTCTACTGATGACCAGGCCCAGGGAGAGTTCACTACCCTTGATGCCCAGGCCTATCACTGCAAGAATCTGCTGGACGCCTTCGGGCATGAGCTTGCCGATATCGGGAAGAAAGGCATCGTAACAGACGACGGGTACTCCGGTAAGGATCTCAACCGGCCCGGCGTTCAGATGATTATCGACCAGGTGCGCAGAAAAACTGCCACCTTTGACGGAATAATCTTCTTCCGTCTCGACCGCCTGACCCGCAATACCCGCGACCTCTACTGGCTTATTGATCTATTCAACTCCAAAGAGATCGCTTTTGTATCCGTACGCGAAAACCTTGACAGCTCAACTGCCATAGGCAGAGTAGTAATCGGCATACTTGGGATTTTATCAGCCTTTGAGCGGGAGCTCATCGGCGAACGCGTGAAGGCATCCTGCGTTGCCAGGGTGCGTCAAGGCAGATGGGTTGGCGGCAACGTGCCTTTCGGCTATAAATTGATACCCGACGGCGCGCCGCTGCCAAACGGCAGGCAGCCGCACAAGATTATTGTCGATCCTGAAACAGGAAATAAGCTGCGCTTTATTTGGGAAATGGCTGCTAATAACAAGTCGCTTTACGATATCGGCCAAGAATTAATCCGCAGAGGCATAAAGACCCCCACTAGTAAAATCTGGCGAAAGCAGAGCATCGCCTGGATCATAAAGAACCACTTCCATAAGGGTTATATAAAATACGGCAAGGAGATACATAAAGGCGCTCATCCTGCTATTGTGGACGAAGATCTCTGGGAGAAAGCAAATCGAATGCTGACTGCAAAACTTCCCGGGCACCGCTTTATAAAACAAACTCCGGAGTATATCTACCTCTTAGCCGGACTCCTTAAGTGCGGCGAATGCGGCAGCCATTATGTTTGCGAAAGCGGCAACGGCCAGGCAGCAGAGAAATTCTTTTATTATGTATGCGGCAGGTCCAAGCAGAAATTAGGCTGCGATGTGTCTAGGTTCTCTGCAAGGGGCTTTGATGAGGCGCTTATCGATTATTTCAAGCGGGCATCTGCTGATCAGGACATCATCGTAAAGGCGATCGGGGACGCAATCCTTGACTCCCAGATAAAGCTCGAGGCCCTCGAGAAAATGATGAAGCCTCTCCAAGACAAACTGGCAGAGACCAAACAGGAAGCAAGTAGGCTTCTTGAATTAGCAATGGATAACAAGGTATCGCAGGGAAAGACTTATAAGGATAAAATGGCAGGACTTGATGAGGAAATTGTCAGGCTGGAAGACGAGCTGGACAAGCTACAGGCGAAGAAAAGCGTGGCTCAAATGTCGGCAAGCTCGGGGCAGTTTTTGCACTCAAATCTTAAGTTTGCCATGCAATATATCGAAAAGGCCCCTCCGGAAGCCCAGAAGAGCCTAATACAAGCCATGATCAAAGAAATCGTCGTTTACAAGGATTATATCGAGATCAAAATGTATATAGACCAGCCCACGGTAGACAGCCTTTCATGCAGCCTGCCTGCCCCGGATGCCCAAAAAGGCCCTAAAAACCAAGAACGCCCTGCAGGGGATACCTGCAAGGCGCTTGTTACTGTATCGGACGCCCGATGTTCGCCTGAGCGTCAAGGTTGGCTGCCCCGCTTGGACTCGAACCAAGATAGTCAGATCCAGAATCTGAAGTCCTACCGATTAGACGACAGGGCAAGACAAGTTTAGTTTTATTATTGTCCCTCGCGTAACCGCGGCAAAAATATCGAAGAAATTTTTGCCTCACGCTTCGGGATAAATTCGGGCGTATAACTTATGTCGCCATTAATACGCAGCGGCTCCATAAGGTATGCCCTCATTTAAATGCAGTAATGAGTATATCGTAGGGGTTTGGTAAAATCAAGTGAATTGTTTGTAACTAAGGGAGGGCAAAGCTTATATCGTCCTTAAAACCCTGGACATTCCCATGAGGTCGGCCCTGTCCAGATTGATACCTGCCTTATACCTATTTGGCTCTAATCGTTCTGACCAGACAATTTCGCCTCTGGTATAAAGCGAATCGCCTTTATCGGGGATATGCAGCCAAAGCTCGATGCTGGAATTGGGGGATAATGCTTCATGTGTCACAATGCCCACTCCTTTGGCGCTGATATCCTGCGCTTCACAATACCCCTCCTTACAGGTGCTCGGGCATAAAAAGCGCGCAGGAAATTCAACGGGGAAGCGCGCGAATATTCTTTTATCCTCTGACTCTTGTCTCTGCATATCGTGAGTCTTTATAAAAGCCTTAAATAAAAAAGCCACGCGAAAGGCTTGACTTTACCTCCGTGGCTTTTGACCCAGGCTTTCGCCTGAATCCGAGTTGAGTATATCTTAATTTCTCAATGCTGTCAAGAACGATTTGGCAGTTACCAAAGATTCTTGCGCATCCAGTCATCTATTTTTTGGGCGGATTGCCAGTCTTTCTGGAATCCCTCACCAGCTCCTTTTGCTGCTCCTTTAAGCGTCTCGCAACCGCAGAGCGCCATTGTCAACGCGCACAAAAGCAAAAGCGCTACTTTCCTCTTTCTCATTCAGCTTCCTCCTTGGTTACCCAACGCATCAATCTTTTTTTGGTACGCTCTTTGCCCAAATAATATATCACTTCAAAAAGGCCAGGCCCGACAGTTTTACCGGTTAATGCCACCCGGATAGGATGTATCAATGCCCGGGACTGAATCCGCAACTGCTGCACTAATGCCCTGAATGCCTCTTCTATATGTATACTATCAAAAATTTCTAGCTTTTCCAGCTTTTCTATAAAAAGCCTGAACTCTTTCGAAAGATCGTGGGATAAGAATTTTTTCTTCGCCTCTTCATCGACCGTAATAGTATCGAGAAAGAAAAAATCAGCCCAATCAACAAAATCGTTCAATACACAGAGCCGATCCTTGAATAATTGTACCAGGGATACTACGTATTGTCTATCGTAGTTTTCTTGCGCGATATATTTTTTCTCAACCAACAAAGGTATCAGTTCATCGGTAAGCTTTTCGGCATCTATGCGTTTAAGGTATTGGTTATTCATCCAATCCAGCTTATCCAAATCCAGCACTGCCGCCGTTTTATTGACGGCTTTGATATCAAAGAGGCTGACGGCTTCGCGGATATCGACAATTTCGCGGTTGCCTCCCGGAGACCAACCCAACAGTAGGAGGTAATTGACGAGGGCTTCGGGCAGATACCCCATTGCCCGGTATTCTGAAATCGCAGTTGCGCCTTTACGCTTTGAAAGCCGGCCGCCTTCTTTCGCAAGTATTAAAGGCAGGTGCGCAAATTCGGGGACGGGAAATCCTAATGCGCCATAGAGAAGGATTTGTTTTGGCGTATTGGAAATATGGTCATCCCCCCGGACCACATGGGTAATATGCATCGTGGCATCATCAACCACACAGGCGAAATTATACGTAGGCGTCCCGTCGGATTTGATGAGCACCTGATCTTTAATGGTAGTGGCGTCAAATTCTATGTCGCCGCGGATTAAATCCTTGACCTTGATTTTCTGGGGAGATACCCTAAAGATTATTGCCTCTTTGCCCTCTTGTGATTTTTCAATATAGGCTAAGCCTTTTGCAACAAGCTTCTGTGCCTGCTCCTTGTATATGGTAAACCGCTGGCTTTGGTAATAAATTTCATCCCAATTAAACCCCAGCCATGTAAGACTCCCTAGTATCTCTTCCAAATACTCCTTGCGCGAACGCAGGGCATCCGTGTCTTCTATTCTGAGGATAAAGGTGCCGTGGCTGGCTTGCGCATACAGCCAGTTGAACAAGGCAGTACGGCCTCCTCCGATGTGCAAATTGCCTGTAGGGCTGGGCGCAAATCGTACCCGCATCATCTGTGTATTTTTGTTCCTTTCAGTAAGTTCACAACGGTGCCGGCAATGCCTTCTTTGCTCAATCCGTACTTTTCCAGTAAGAGGGCACGGCTGCCGTGAGTAATAAACTCGCACGGTAACCCTATCCTGGCCACGGGCCGGTTGAGAGCCTCTGCAACTGCGCTCCCGAAACCACCCTCCAGGACCCCCTCCTCTACGGTAATGATATGCGCTGCGCGGGCAGCGATGCTGCGCAATAATTGTACATCGAGCGGTTTCGCAAAGCGTGCGTTGACCAAGCCTGCATGTATCCCTTCTTTTTCCAAAAGCGCAATGGCTTCCAGGCTAGGCATAACCATACTGCCCAGGGCTACAATAAAGACATCCTCGGCATCTCGTATAAGCTCGGCTTTGCCCAGCTGGATAGGGGATGCCAGGTGTAACGAGACGGGGGCGATTGCTTTTGGGTAACGCAGCGCAACCGCCTGTGGTGAAGAAAGCGCAAACTCAATCATCAATTCAAATTCCTTTTCGCAAGAGGGAGCCATCAGGACCAAGCCCGGGACCGAACGTAAAAAGGCAATATCAAAAATGCCTTGATGGGTAAAGCCGTCTTCTCCGACGATACCGGCGCGGTCAAGCGCAAATAACACTTCGGCTTTTTGTAATGCCACCTCTTCTATGATTTGATCGTAGGCCCTTTGCAAAAATGTCGAGTATATTGCGACTACCGGCTTAAAACCCTGCTTGGCAAGGCCAGAAGAGAAACATACGGCGTGCTCCTCAGCTATCCCGACATCAAAGAACCTTTTGGGAAATAAATCCCTGAACCTGTCGAGCCCGGTTCCTTCCGGCATGGCCGCGGTAATCGCAATAATCTTTTCGTTCTTTGCTGCAAGCTCGGTTAGCTTCGCACTGAATATCTCGGTATAGGTCCTTGCAACCTGTGGCTGAGCAGATACGCCTTTGCCTGTGGTGATATCAAAAGGGCCGGTGCTGTGAAATTTTACCGGCTCTTTTTCCGCCGGGGAATACCCTTTCCCTTTTTTGGTAAGTATGTGTACCACGCGCGGCCCTTTGATGTGTACGATGTTGTTCAGCGTCGGAACCAGGGTGGACAGATTGTGCCCGTCAAAAGGGCCGAAATACCTAAATCCTAGTTCTTCAAACAAAAGCCCCGGGACAAACAGGCCTTTTAACCCCTCTTCAAACTTATTGGCAAGTTTTATAATCCTACTTCCTTTAGGCAGACGCGATTTTACAAAGTTATCCAGCGAATTTTTAAAGTGATTATATATCGGCATTGAAATAAGCTTGTTTAAGTATGTGCTCAAAGCCCCCACATTAGGCGCTATGCTCATTTCATTGGTATTTAATATCACAAGGACATCCTTCTTGAGGTGGCCGGCATTATTCAGCCCTTCAAAGCATAAGCCGCCGCTTAAGGAACCGTCTCCGATTATCGCAACCACCCGGAAATAATCCTTCTCTTCCATTAAATCGCGGGCACACGCCAATCCCAAAGCCAGTGATACTGCCGTCGAGCTATGGCCGGTAGTAAAGCTATCGCAAGGGGATTCGTCGCAGCAGGGGAACCCGCTTATCCCTCCATATTGGCGTAACGTCGCAAAATGCTGGTTCCTGCCCGTAAGAATCTTGTGGGCATAACACTGATGCCCCACGTCAAAGATTATCTTATCCTTAGGGATATCGAGGCAATAATGGAGGGCGATGGTAAGCTCTACCGCGCCTAAGCTCGAAGCGAGGTGCCCACCGCAGCGCGCAGTCGCCTCAATAATCCTCCTGCGTACTTCCTCTGCGAGCGCAGGCAGCTGCTCGAGCGGGATCTCTGACACGTCTCCGGGAAACTGGATTCTGCTTAATAAAGGGTAACTATTTCCCATTCTCTATTCCCGTCTCATCAAAAGATTTTAACTCAAATTCCCCTTTTTTATTCTTGGCGAGAACGTCAATCTTTTTCTTTGCGCTTTCCAATCTCTGCGAACACATACGGGACAGCTCTAATCCTTCCTGGTATTTCTTTAATGCCTCTTCAAGCGACAGGTCGCCTTTTTCAAGGTCATCCACTATCTTCTCCAGCTTCTTGAGGGCCTCTTCAAACCGTATCTCTGCCATTGCGTCTGACCTCCGTTACTTGACTGATAATTTCACCCTTCTGTACACGCGATTGTATCATATCGCCGGGTTTAAGGCGACTGGAATCTTTCACTATCCCTGCGTCGGGCAGCGCAAACGTAATACTATACCCCCGGCGTAAGATGGCCAAGGGATTTAAGCTTTCCAATTTCTCAATTAAGGCGATGAATGCCGATTTTCTTACTGTAAAGAGCATTTGCATCCTTACGTACATTTGACGGATCGTATTCTTTAATTTCTCCTGATACTGCATAAGCAACGCCGAAGGGTTCAAAAGGGTTAATTTACCGCGCAACCCCTCAAACGCCTGCAAACTGAGTTCTATGCGGTGTGCCATTGCAATGTCCAGCCTGCGCAGGGAGTCGTCTATCGTCTGTTCGGATCCCATGACGATATCCAAAAAGGAGCTGTGCAGGCGTTCCTGCAATTCCTGCAACCTGTCTTTCAAATCTTTTTTTTCAGGAATCACTAATTCCGCTGCCACCGACGGAGTTGCTGCCCGGGCATCGGCTACAAGGTCTGCGATGCTTAAGTCCCGCTCGTGCCCTACCGCAGAAATAACGGGAATCTTGGAACCGTAAATCGCCCTGGCTACCGCTTCTTCATTGAATGCCCAAAGGTCTTCTGTGCTACCCCCGCCCCTGCCGACAATCATCACCTCGATACGCTCCTTCAAAGAGAGCCCCCTATTAAAACGGTTGAGGTCGTTGATTGCGCGGGCAATATCATCCTTCGCAGCCTCACCTTGCACCTGGGCCGGGCTTATGATCACCTCGATATCGCTAAAGCGCCTGTCCAATACTTTTAAAATATCCTTAAGGGCAGCCCCTGATGGCGAAGTGACTACCCCGATCTTCGCAGGAAGATAGGGGATCTGCCTTTTGTGCTCAACTGCAAATAACCCTTCCTTTTGGAGTTTTTGGGTAAGCTGTTCGAATGCCAGCTGCCGGCTTCCGATGCCCTTAGGCTCTATCTTCTCGACGATAATCTGATATTTGCTCTGCGGACCGTAGGCGCTGATTCTGCCGAAACAAATGACTTTTAATCCGTTCTCTAATTTAAATTTGACGTTTTTATTCGCCCAACTAAACATCACTGCCGAAAGGATTGCAGATTGATCTTTTAACGAAAAATAGAGGTGCCCTGAAGGATGAGCCCCGTAATTAGAAATTTCGCCTTCAATCCACAGCACCCCAAACATGTCTTCAAGGAGGTGTTTTACGTTTTGGGCTATCTCGGAAACCGTATAGATACGGACTGTCTTCTCTGCGTGGTCAAAGAGACCTATCTCTTTGGGCATGGGGATCAATCCTTCTTGGGAATCACGGAGGTATTTGCTGCGCTGAAAGCCGCTAATCCCGCAGATGTGTTTCCAGACGAAGAAACATTAGCCGCCTTAAGCGCCCCGTCTTCGGCAGTCTGATTCTGCGCACCCTGCATTAAAGCCCCCTGCGCGGGTGGTTTTTCCTCCAGAGGCTTCTTGGTGAACACAACAAGCGTAACGGAGTAGGGCTTCATGGCAAGCGTTTCTTGGTATATATCGGAGGGCGCAATTTCTTTCTCCTGAATGGGAGTATACGCACAATTCTTGCTACAGGAAGAATCAACGGTGTATTTGGTGTATAGGTAGCTGTCTTTTAAATTCTTAACGACTAGTTTTACATTGCGGTCGTAAGAAAGCTGCTTGTTCGCCTTCATGTATAATTCCTGTGCGTTCTTCAAAATATTCTTTACGCGGGGAGTCGTCCGCAACGTTTCAATCGCCGTCTCCCCCGATTTGATTTTCTCGAAATTCTTTGACTTGACGATGTTTAACACTGAGCGCCGCTCCCCCTCGCTCAATGACGAAATGTTTCTGGACACATAATTAAGGAAAATCTCCGGGTCAATGTAATTAAACGCAAGAATAGCGATTTGCTCTTTGTCTTTGGTGGCGATAGCACCGGTAAATTCATCGTCGTTTTTCGGCAAGACATACATCTGGCTTCCCAGGGACTTAAGCATTTTAAAAATAGTAAACGTTGCTTTTGCCTCGGCTTTAAATCCGCTTCCCGAAGGCGTAACTGCAAAGATACCTACATTCCTGACCACGCTGTCTTTTGTATCATAAAAATCTTCGAGGGAAAAAAACATCTGGTGCGTAATACCTGCGGTATACATATGCACCAGCCGCGCCGGGATGTAGCTTGCGCCCATCCACGCTTTTTCCGCGCGCTCCGGAAGGAGATTTGCCCTGCGGTCGTAATTCCATTCATCAATGAGTAGGGGGGTTTGTCCCTCGAAACGAAAATACGAAAGCCAGTCGCGGATGAGCATCGAAGGATTTTTCTTATACCGCGTAACCTCTTTTTCGGCCTTGGGGTCTGTAGAATAGGCATGCCAAGTGATAAAATCCAATGGCAACTTGTATTTATAGCAGAACTTAATAAGCTCATATATCAGGCTCTTCTCCGGCGTCACTATGGTATTGCCGTCAAAACCCTGAAACCACCAGCTTGTCGAAGGCCCGCCTAGAGGAATGTATACTTTTGATTCCTCTTCTAATTCTTTTACTACTTCGGCAACCGATTTATAAAGCAAGAGGTATTCCTGCTCCTTCCCCAGGAAGAATTCATCCAAATCGGGGGCACTCCAGACTTCATACCAAATACGGTACCTTTTGTTACAGCTCAAGTCCCGGATAGTCGCCTTCACGTATTCCTTGAATGCTTTTTGATTAGTGGGAGGGCTGCGTTTATCTAATACGGCGCCCATACCTGCCGGAGTGCCGAATAAATCCAGGATAACTATCCCTCCCGCATCATTGATTTTTTTTATCAACGCATCATAGGCAGCGAGCAGTTTTTCTTTTGCCTCTTTATCTTGGGAGAGTTGCGAAATATACCAGAGGTTATATTGCAGACGGTAAAACCCTGAAAATCCTATTTCCTTTTCCCATACCTGCAATGTGTCTTCGGCAGCGAGTTCCTGGGGCCAGGCCTTATCTTGTGAAAACCCTCTTGCGCTTAAATCAATATTCGGCTTAAATACCGCGGGCAACGCAACCGTTGCATTGGAAGCGGCATCGATCTCTATCCCAAATTCTTTTTCCTGCGCACACAGAATAGGGGCAGAAAGACACATTGCCAAAAACAACACAAAAGATAATAATCTGGCTTTAGGCATTAAAGTTTCCTCTGGACCCGGGTAATGGATTCCGCCTTTCCCGTCGCATCATTGATCTGTATCGCCACAGCGTGCAGCTGGATATTGTCTTGGGCTACCTCAAACCGCGTAGGGATACCGGTTATAAACCGCTCGAGTACATCCTCTATCCTGCGGCCTATTACTGAATCATAGGGACCGGTCATGCCTACATCGGTGATATATGCGGTGCCGGCGGGAAGGATCCTTTCGTCTGCAGTCTGAATATGGGTATGGGTACCGACCACTGCCGAAACCTTGCCGTCAAGAAACCATCCTAATGCCACTTTTTCGGAAGTGGCTTCGGCATGCATATCAACAATGATCGCCTTGGCTTCACGCCTCATCTCATCTACCGCAGACATCGTGGTTTTAAAGGGGCATTCAACCAACGCGTCGATAAACACCCTCCCCAATACGTTGGCTATGCCGATTTTTAACCCGGATGGCAAGGTAAATACGCCAAAGCCGTAACCCGGCGCTCCGGCAGGGAAATTAAGGGGCCTTACGATCCGGCGTTCGCTCTGAATCAGCTCAAATATGTCTTTCTTTTTCCAGATGTGATCGCCAGCAGTAATCACGTCGACAGATGCACCTAATAATTCTCCTGCAGTCTGCGCCGTTATCCCGGAGCCGCCTGCGATATTTTCCGCATTGGCTATCACAAAATCAATCCCGAGCTCTTTTTTAAGTTCAGGCAGCAGCCGCTTCACCGCTTCCCTGCCGGGGCTGCCTACGATATCTCCGATAAATAATATCTTCATATGCTATTTTGCGTATTCTATCGCTCTTGTTTCCCTGATGACTGTTACCTTAATCTGGCCCGGGTATTCCATGCCCTCTTCAATTTTTTTACGGATCTCCCTTGATAAGTTTACCGCGTCGTGGTCAGAAATCCTTTCGGGCTGTACAATAACCCGTATTTCCCGGCCTGCTTGTATCGCAAACGCCTTATCTACCCCTTTAAAAAGGTTGGCAATAGACTCCAGTTTCTCCAGCCTTTTGATATAGGTTTCCAGCGTCTCGCGGCGCGCGCCGGGCCTGGCTGCGCTTATTGCATCAGCTGCGACTGCCAGCACCGCATAGAAACTTGTAGGTTGCGCTTCCTCATGGTGCGCTTCGATCGCATGTATTACTTCTAGGGGCTCGTTAAATTTCTTTGCCAAATCTGCGCCGATTTTTGCGTGCGTGCCTTCAATCTGATGATCAACCGCTTTGCCGATATCGTGCAACAGCCCAATCCGGCGCGCAAGCTTAAAATCCAAGCCAAGCTCGGATGCCATTGTCCCCAAGAGAAACGCAACCTCTGTAGAATGCTGCAGGGCATTCTGTCCAAAACTAGTGCGGTATTTTAACCTTCCTAAGAGCTTTATCAGTTCGGGGTGCAAGCCATCGACTCCCGCTTCAAATGCAGCCTTTTCGCC
>JAQUON010000042.1 GCA_028717045.1 Candidatus Omnitrophota bacterium
ATTATGTCGGTGATGAGTAAAGTAAGGGATATAGGTATTTTGCGGGCGGTAGGCGCAAGGGCTAGGAGTATCCTGGCGATATTCCTTTTTCAGGGGTTAGCCATCGGGGTGGCGGGGATTGCGTTCGGCCTGGTTGCAGGAATAAGCCTTTCCCGCTCGCTTAACAAGATCGTAGATTTTATTTCTCTCTTGATCGGCAAGGACCTGATACCGAAAGATATTTATTATTTCAATACGATTCCGACATCTATCAATGCCCACGATATAGGCATTATTGTTGCTTGTACGCTGGCGATTGCATTGCTGGCAAGTTTTTATCCTGCGTTCTATGCAACGCGGATAAACGCAACAGATGCCTTGAGGCATGAGTAAACGTATGCTTTACGCCAAAGATATACGCAAGCATTACCACAGCAGCGCCGGTAACCTTGAAGTGCTTAAAGGTATTGACCTTGAGGTTAAGCCGAATGAATTTGTGGCAATCCAGGGGCCGTCGGGCGCCGGGAAATCGACGCTCTTACATATCCTGGGCGGCTTAGATGCCCCCAGCTGCGGCAGTGTGCGTTTTGAAGACAAAGATGTATACGGTCTGTCCGAAAACGAGCGCGCCGTTTTCAGGAACAGGCACATTGGGTTTGTGTTTCAGTTTTATCACCTTTTGAGCGAACTCAGCGTCCTTGAGAACGTACTGTTGCCTTCATTGATTCAGTCATGGTGGCAAAGAAAGCGCGCTGCGGCTTACGCCGCCTCGCTGCTTGAAAAACTGCAACTGGCAGAACGCACGCATTACAAGGCGGGTGTTCTCTCCGGCGGAGAAATGCAGCGCGTGGCAATAGCCAGGGCTTTGATGAACGAACCCAAGCTTTTGCTGTGCGATGAACCGACAGGCAACCTTGATTCTGAAAACGGGAACAGGATCTTAACGCTTTTGAAACAAATAAGACAGGAGCGTAACGTGACTTTGGTATTGGTTACCCATGACCAGGATATCTGTACGAGCGCCGATAGGGTGGTGCATATCAAGGACGGCGTACTTTTGAATTAAAAGGAGGCACAATGAAGGTCTATATCAACGGAAAATTATACGAAAAAGAAAATGCCAAGATTTCGGTGTTTGACCACGGCCTTCTTTACGGGGACGGCGTGTTTGAAGGAATCCGCGTCTACAATCGCCTCGTATTTAAATTAAGGGAACATATCGAAAGGCTCTACGAGTCTGCCCACAGCATTACGCTGAATATCGCGCTGAGCAAGTCAGAGTTGAGCAGGGCAGTGATTGAGACCCTGAAAGCGAATAAATTAAGCGACGGTTATATCAGGCTGATTGTAACCCGCGGTGAGGGCGATTTAGGCCTTGACCCGCGTAAATGCAAGGGGAAAGGCTCGGTGATTATCATTACCGATAAAATTACCCTGTATCCCGAGAAATTTTATAAAAACGGCCTCCAGATTATCACGGTGCCTACTGTCAGGAATCTCCCTGAGGCGCTTAATCCGCAGATCAAATCACTGAACTATCTTAACAACATCCTGGCGAAGATCGAAGCGGTAAACGCCGGTTTTGACGAGGCGATTATGCTTGATTCGCTGGGGTTCGTGGCAGAGTGCACTGGCGATAATATTTTTACCGTCAAAAAAAACCATCTCTATACCCCTCCGCAATGTATGGGTACTTTGCGCGGCATTACCCGTGATACCGTGCTTGAGATCTCAAGGCGCGACAAGATCCCTACGCACGAACACGTGATTACGCGGCATGAGGTGTATATCTCGGATGAGTGTTTTTTGACCGGGACCGCAGCCGAAATTGTGCCGGTGGTCAAAGTGGACGGCCGCACTATCGGCAGCGGAAAGCCTGGGCCGGTAACCTTACGGCTTATGAAGAAGTTCAAAGAGCTAACCAGGAAAGAAGGAGTTCGATATTAAAATAATGACAAACAAAAACCACCAAGAGATACAGGGTCTATGGTCGATGGACTATAGACTATAGACTATTGACCCTTTTGGTTTTGTTATTTAAGATTTGTCATTGCACAGTGAAGAGGAAAAGCGATGCTATGCGATGTCTGCGGGAAGAATCCCGCAACCGTGCACCTTACTGAAATTGTCGACGACCAGATGACCGAACTCCATCTATGCGAGGAGTGCGCAAAGCAGAAAAGCATGCAGATGGAGCAGCAGTTCGGGTTGGCCGATCTTTTAGCCGGCCTTGCCGAATTCGAAAAGCCGATAGAGGAAAAAGAGACGCTTTTATTGAAGTGCCCCAACTGTAAGCTGACCTACAAGGATTTTAAAAAAATCGGCCGGCTTGGCTGCAGTGAATGCTATGAGGCATTCAGGAAATACCTCTCGCCGCTTTTAAAGAGGATTCACGGCTCAACCGCCCATGCGGGCAAGATGCCGGTCAAAATCGCAAAGACGGCAAAGAGAAGGCTTGATCTGCAGGACTTACGCACCAAACTGCAAAAGGCAATAGAGGCGGAACAGTTTGAAGAGGCAGCCAAGATTCGCGACCAGATAAAGGCGCAGGAGAAGGCGCAGGCGCCGGCGAAACCCGAAGAAGAAACGCATGATACACCTTAATGATTTTTTGAACCATAAGAGCGAATGGCTTAGGGGGACGGGCCCGCATTCGGATATTGTCATTTCAAGCAGAATACGGCTTGCCCGCAACCTTGCAAGTTTCCCTTTTCCGCATTGGTCAAATAAGAAACAGAGCAAGGATGTATTAGATGCTGTTGAGCAGGCGGTCGGTAAAATAAGCTATTTAAAAGGCACCACCATATTTGAACTGGCCGACCTTGACAGCCTTGATAAGCAATTCCTGGTTGAGCGCCATCTGATGTCTTATGAGCATGCGCACAAGACCGACAGTAAGGCGGTGGTGGTCGATCACGAGGAGATCGTTTCCCTGATGATTAATGAAGAGGACCATATCAGGCTGCAGGTCATGCAGTCAGGTTTTAATCTTTTTGAAGCCTGGAATATCATTAACCGCATAGACGATTGCCTCGCCAAGGAGTTGCCCTTTGCGTTTTCTCTTGAGTACGGGTATCTCACTGCTTGCCCTACCAACACGGGGACAGGGATGCGCGGCTCGGTTATGCTGCATTTGCCGGCCCTGGTAATTATCGGGCAGATCAAGCAGGTGCTGAACGCGATTTCTAAATTGAGTTTTACCACGCGCGGCCTCTACGGAGAGGGGACTGAGGCAACCGGTAATTTCTTCCAGGTCTCCAATCAAGTTTCTTTGGGCCACAGTGAGACGGAAATAATCGAGAATATCAACGGCCTTATCCGCCAGATCATCGAGCAGGAGAATCAGGCGCGCGAGACTTTGATGTCAAAGAATAAGGCGGTGGTAGAGGATAAGATCAGCCGTAGTTTCGGCATCTTGAAAAACGCGCATATTATCAGCAGCCAGGAAACCACGGAACTTCTCTCGATGGTGAGGCTTGGCGTAAGCCTGGGGCTGATTAAGGAGATTGATTCAAGCACCGTCAATGAACTTTTTATCATCACACAACCGGCACATCTTCAGAAGCTGGAGAACAAAAAGCTTTCTTCTCAGGAACGGGACGTTAAAAGAGCAGAAATAGTCCGCGATAAATTAAACAAACAATAACAACAGCCATAGAAGGAGAGATAGGGAAATGTTTAACCGATTTACGGAACGGGCACGAAAAGTAATTATCCTCGCCAAGGAAGAGGCGCGGCGATTTAATCATGATTATATAGGGACAGAGCACATCCTGTTGGGGTTGATCCGCGAGGGGGAAGGGGTGGCCGCTGCAGTGCTAGAGAGGCTTGGCCTTTCCCTTGAGAACATCCGCATAGAGATAGAAAAATTAGTTCAGCCCGGCCCAACCACGCAGATAATGGGCGATATACCGTTTACTCCCCGGGCCAAGAAGGCCCTTGAGCTTGCAGCCGAAGAAGCAAGGTCTTTGGGCCATAACTATATAGGGACAGAGCACATCCTGTTGGGGTTGATCCGCGAAGAGGAAGGGGTTGCCTATCAGGTGCTTTTGAATTTGGGGTTAGACGTTAATACGGTGCGCAGTAAGATCATGGAGGTGCTCGGTTCAGCATTGCCCGGTTTCGGACAGGCTGCGCAGGGAAAGACCAAGACCCCGGCATTGGATGCATTCGGAAGAGACCTGACTGCATTAGCCAAAGAGAATAAGCTTGATCCTGTCATCAACCGCAGGAATGAAATTGAAAGGGTTATCCAGATACTCAGCCGCCGCACAAAAAATAACCCTGTATTATTGGGGGAAGCGGGCGTCGGAAAGACCGCCATCGTCGAGGGCTTGGCACAGGCAATTATCGCCGGCAATGTGCCTGAGGTATTACGCCACAAGCGGATGATTGTGCTGGATCTGGCACTTATGGTTGCCGGGACAAAATACCGCGGGCAATTCGAGGAAAGAATTAAGGCGGTGATGGAAGAGATAAAGCGTTCCCAGGACGTTATTATTTTTATCGATGAGTTGCATACGTTGGTAGGCGCGGGCGCCGCCGAGGGCGCGATTGACGCCTCCAACATTTTAAAACCTGCGCTCTCCAGGGGCGAGATGCAATGCATCGGCGCAACGACCCTTGATGAGTATAGAAAGTATATTGAGAAAGACGCGGCACTTGAACGCAGGTTCCAGACAATTATGGTTGAGCCGCCGTCCGTTGAGCAGACAATAGAGATCTTAAAAGGGCTGCGCGATAAATACGAAGCCCATCACCGGGTGGTTTTTAAAGACGAGGCGCTTGAATCGGCTGCGAAATTATCCGACCGGTATATCTCCGGCAGGTTTCTGCCTGACAAGGCCATTGACTTAATCGATGAGGCCGGCTCAAGGGCGCGGTTGAACGTGCTGGTGGTGCCTGCGGAAATCAAAGAGCTGGAAGCAAAGGTAGAGTCTTTAAAGAAGGAGAAAGAGACATACATTAAAGACCAGGATTTCGAAAAGGCAGCGTCATTGCGCGATCAGGAACGGATTGCCCGGCAGGAACTTGACCAGCATAACAAGGAATGGTCGCAGACAAAGGATAAAATCAGGCCCGAGCTTACGTCGGAGGATATTGCTAAGATTGTTGCGCAATGGACCGGTATCCCCATCTTTAGGCTCGAAGAAAAAGAAAGCGAAAAACTGCTCAAGATCGAAGAGGAGCTGCATAAGAGGGTTGTGGGGCAGGAAGAAGCGATTTCGGTCATCGCCCACGCGGTAAGGCGTTCCCGCGCCGGGATTAAAGATCCCAAAAGGCCTATCGGCTCTTTTATTTTTCTAGGGCCGACAGGGGTGGGCAAGACCCTTCTTGCGCGCGTACTGGCCGAATTTATGTTTGGGGACGAAGATGCGCTTTTACAGTTGGATATGTCCGAATACATGGAGAAGTTTAATGTGTCCCGCCTTATCGGCGCTCCTCCCGGATACGTCGGGTATGAAGAAGGAGGGCAACTTACCGAGAAGGTAAGGCGCAGGCCATATTCGGTCATCCTTCTTGACGAAATCGAAAAGGCGCATCCCGATGTATTTAACCTACTGCTTCAGGTATTTGAAGACGGAAGGCTTACCGATAGCTTCGCCAGGAAAGTTGATTTCAGGAATACCATCGTCATTATGACTTCCAATGTGGGTGCCGAGTTAATCCGCAGAACCGGCGCTATAGGGTTTAAGAGTCAGAAAGAAGAAGTGACGTACCAGGAGATGAAGGAGAAATTGCTTGAGGAAGTGAAGCGAACCTTTAAGCCGGAATTCTTAAACCGTATTGACGATACCGTGGTATTCAGGCCGTTGCTCAAGGAAGACCTGCAGCGTATTATAGAGATCGAAATAGGGTTCGTTATCGAGAGGCTTAAGGAACACGGCATCAGCCTTGAGCTTACTCAGGAGGCAAAGGATTTTCTCATCGAGAAAGGGTTTGATCCCGTGTTCGGGGCAAGGCCATTGAAAAGGACGATCCAGCGCTTCCTTGAAGACCCGTTAGCTTCGGATATTATTTCCAAGCGGTTTAAAGAAAAATCGGTCATCAAGGTTTTACGCAAGAATGAAGAACTCATATTTGAACAATAATGCAATTCTTTATTAGATTAGGAAAAAAGACATTATCGTTTTTTTCTTTTCTGGGCGGCCTGTCTAATTTAGCGCTGCAGACGGTGTACTGGTCGTTTCTGCCGCCGTATCAGAAAAGACGCGTAGTAGAAGAGGCGAAAAAGGCAGGGCTGGATAGCTTATACATCGTATCGCTGATCGCCCTGTTTTTAGGGGTCATTCTTGCGTTCCAAATCGCCTATATCATGCAGCGCCTGGGTTCTGAGCTTTACATCGCCAGCATCGTCACGCTGGCGCTAGTCAGAGAATTAGGTCCGGTGATCACTTCTTTGGTTGTGGCAGGCAGGGTTGGTGCGGCAATCGCTGCTGAAATCGGCTCAATGCAAGTAACCGAACAAGTGGATGCGCTGGAGACCTTGGCAACAAACCCGATAAAATATCTTGTAGTGCCCAGGTTCCTGGCTTTAACGCTTATGCTGCCGGTTTTGACGCTCTATGCCGATATCATCGGGATCATGGGGGGATGGCTGATTTGCGTGTTTAAACTGGGGATATCCTCAAGCTTGTATTTTAAGATTGCCTTTGATTCCATGTTGTTTAAAGATTTGTTCACCGGGCTTTCCAAGACCGTATTTTTTGGCATGCTGATCGCATTAGTAAGTTGCTATGAAGGCTTTAACGTGGAGGGCGGCGCTGAAGGCGTGGGCAGGGCGACTACCAAGGCAGTCGTCACTACCTTTATCCTGATTATTGCATCGGACTGTTTCTTCACCGCGCTCTTTTATTTCATTTTCCCATAAAGACAGATGAATGACTCGATAATCGATTTGAAAGATTTATTCAAGTCCTTTAATTCCCATAAGGTCCTGGACGGTATTAACCTCGCCATAGAAAAAGGCACTACGGTAGTGGTTATCGGGCGTTCGGGTTGCGGGAAAAGTGTCATGCTTAAACACATCATGGGGATATTGCAGCCTGACAAAGGGCAGGTGCTGGTGAACGGCAGGGATTTAGGGGAATTGAACGAAAAGGAAATAAACGGCATCAGGATGAAAATGGGCATGGTGTTTCAGGGTGGCGCACTTTTTGATTCCCTGACTGTCGGTGAAAATGTGGGTTTTGGCCTGATTGAGCATGCAGATATTACGCATAAAGAGCTGTTTGAACGCATTGAAGAGTCCCTCTATATGGTGGGTTTATGCGGGATCGCAAATCTTATGCCTTCGGAATTAAGCGGCGGCATGAAGAAGCGAGTGGCCCTGGCAAGGGCATTGTGCATGAAGCCCGATATCATCCTTTACGACGAGCCGACAACGGGCGTTGACCCGATTACCGCAGACAGTATCAATGACCTGATTAAAAGCCTGCACGATAAAATCAAGGTTACCTCGATTGTGGTAACGCACGACATGAAAAGCGCCTATAAAGTTGCGGACAAGATTGCCATGCTTTACCAGGGCAAAATTATTTTTCAAGGGTCACCCAAGGAAGTGCAGGAAACAGACCATCCGATAGTGCACCAGTTCATTAACGGCCTGGCGCACGGGCCGATTACCGAAACCATAGATTGTTTTAGATAAGCGGAGGTTATAAAGATGATATTCGGCAAAACTAAACTTGAGATGAAAGTCGGTATTTTTGTCTTTATTGGAATAATCATTCTTATTATGTTTATATTATTCATCGGTGATTTCCGTACTTGGGGGACCGGCTATCGGATTAATATTGTGTTTAAATTCATAAACGGCGTCAAAATCGGTGCACCGGTAAGGTTTGCGGGGGTAGACGCCGGAGAAGTAAAGACCATACAGCTTCGTTTTGTGCCCGAGGAACAGGTAACCAAGGTTACCCTGACATGCCTTTTAAGGAAAGAGGCTTTGCTTCCCCGCGATTCGACGGTCTGGGTGAATACACTTGGGTTGTTGGGTGAGAAATACCTCGAGATCATGCCCGGGAAGAATTACACGGACTGCCTTAAGCCCGGCGATACGATAGTAGGCAATGACCCCGTGCCCATGCATGAGGTATTCGAACTGCTTGAGGGTATGGCAGAGAAAATCGACACAGGCATCTCAGAGGTTTCAAACGGCAAAGGGACAATCGGAAAGTTGCTTTACGATGATACGGTTTATAACGAGGTTGAGGCACTGGTAAAGGATTTAAGACTTCATCCCTGGAAGCTGTTTTGGAAGACTAAGGAAAAACCCGTTAAGCGATAATCATGGTCAAGACAAAAACAATATTTACCTGTCAGAATTGCGGCTATCAGTCACCCAAATGGCTGGGCAAGTGCCCTGATTGCAACAGCTGGAATTCGTTTGTCGAAGAGGATTATACGGCGCCTTGCGCAAAGTCAAAAGAGAGAAAGGCGCTTTATAAAGACGAGCCCGTATTATTAAAAGACGTTGAAATAAAAGAAGCAGGCCGCCTAAAAACCGGATTGGGCGAGTTGGACAGGGTGCTTGGGGGCGGGATTGTTGCGGGTTCCGTAGTTTAGATCGGAGGTGACCCCGGGATCGGCAAATCCACCATATCACTTCAGATTTCCAACCAACTGGCAGGGCAGGGCAAAACCGTCTTATATGTCAGCGGCGAGGAATCCGTATCCCAGACGAAACTCAGGGCGAGGCGGTTGAATCATGCGGGGGGCGAGAATCTTTATATCGTCAACCAGACAGACCTGTCCCTGATTGTGGAGTACATCCGTAAGATCAAGCCCGACCTGGTCATCATTGATTCGATTCAGGTGCTCTTTGAGCCGGGGATCAGCTCTTCCCCGGGTAGCGTCAGCCAGGTAAGGGAGTGCGCCGGTATGCTTACGCAGCTGGCAAAGAGCAGCGCGGTATCTATTTTTATCATCGGCCACGTGACCAAAGAGGGTTCCCTGGCAGGGCCGCGGGTGCTTGAGCATATCGTGGATACCGTATTGTATTTTGAGGGGGACCGGTTTTCGATGTACAGGATTTTACGGGGTGTCAAGAACCGCTTTGGCTCAACCAATGAGATTGGGGTTTTTCAGATGACCCAGGAGGGGTTGCAGGAGGTAAAGAACCCGTCGGAAATATTCCTTTCCGAAAGGCCGAAGAACGTGTCCGGGTCGGTGGTAGTGTGCGTCTTGGAAGGGAGCCGCCCCCTGCTTGTTGAAATCCAGGCGTTGGTAAGCAAGTCCATTTTTGGCTATGCCCGTCGCCGCAGCCAGGGCTTTGATTATAACCGTTTAGCGCTGTTGGTGGCGGTGCTTGAGAAACGCATGGGGCTTTCTCTTGAAGCGGAAGATATCTTTGTCAATGTAGCGGGAGGGATAAAAGTCGAAGACCCGGCAGCTGACCTGGCAGTGGCAGTCGCAATCGCGTCTGCGTTTCGCGAGAAAAACGTGCTTTCGGATACGGTAGTCTTGGGTGAAGTGGGCTTAGCCGGAGAAATAAGAAGTATATCTCAGTTATCCCTGAGGCTTAAGGAATCGGAAAAACTCGGCTTCAGGCACTGTGTGCTTCCGAGAAATAATTATAAGAACCTTGTTGATTATAAGGGGGGTCTGCTTGAGCTGGCTCCTGTTTCCATGTTGAAAGAAGCACTTGATATTTCATTGCAGGAGGTTAAATCATGAATCTATTATTCGTGCGTATTCTTTTTCTTATCGGTAGTGCGTTGATCGGATACCAGACCTTTGAGCCGCGGGGGGCTGTTGCGGGCATAATCGGGGCCTTAATGGGTGTTGTTGCCAGCGGCATTATTATCCTTCTTGAGATCGGGATGCGCCGAGTTTCCATGAGGGGGCTTTCCAGTGCCGTGTTTGGGTTAATCCTCGGTTTGATCATGGCAAAGATGATCGGGGACGCGGTAAGCCTTGCGCCGATCTCTATTGAAGCGCTTTCTGTGGTAAGGGTCACCCTTACGCTTATATTCTGTTATCTCGGTATGACTATGGCCTTGCGCGGGAAGGATGAGTTCAACATCATCATTCCCTACATACGCCTGCGCAGGCAGGATCAGGAAGAAGATATCAATGTATTGGACACAAGTGTTATTATCGACGGCCGGATTCTTGATATCTTTAAAACAAAATTCCTCCAGGGTAAAATGATCGTGCCCAGATTTGTGTTAAGGGAACTGCAGCAGATCGCCGATTCAACCGATCCCTTAAAACGGCAGAGAGGCCGGCGGGGGCTTGAAATACTGAATAAGATTCAAAAGGAGCTGGGCATAGAGCTCACTTTGCACGAAGAGGAATTTCCCGAAGTGCGCGAGGTAGACGCGAAACTGGTAAAATTGGCAAAATTGCTGGGAGCGAAAGTCCTGACTGTTGACTTTAACCTTAACCATGTGGCGACGCTGCAAGGGGTTCAGGTTCTTAATATCAATGAGCTGGCAAATTCCCTTAAATCCATGGTATTGCCGGGTGAACACCTCCAGATCAAGCTTATCAAGGAAGGTAAGGAATACAATCAGGGGGTGGGTTATCTGGATGACGGCACCATGGTCGTAGTTGAAGACGGCAGGCGCGCCATAGGCCAGGAATTGAAAGTAAACGTTACTTCAGTCATCCAGACTCCTGCAGGCAGGATGATTTTTACAAAGATTGCAAAATAATGCGTGTCAGCGCAATACTACTTGCCGCGGGCAGGGGTACTAGGTTTGGCGCAGGCCAGGACAAACTGCTTGATTGTGTCGGCGCAAAACCTGTCATTATATATAGCCTGGCAGCATTAAGCGCGCATCCCCTTATAGAGGAAATAGTCGTAGTAGCCAACCGCCTGAACCGCAACTGCATTATCGAAAAGCTTATGCAATGCAGGATCCCAAAAGTTCACGCAGTGGTTCTTGGAGGAAGGAAGCGCCAGGATTCTGCGCATAATGGCTTACGCGCTGCCTCGGGGCAAGCGGATATGGTCTTGTTTCATGACGGGGCACGGCCTTTTATTACCCGCACCATGATATCGTCAGTAATAAAGAGCGGCGTAAAAACAGGGGCAGCTATTGTTGCTGTGCCCGTAAAGGCCACGATTAAAGCGGTCAGGGGCGCAGTGGTGAAAAATACCCTGAAGCGCAATGAACTATGGGAAGTCCAGACTCCCCAGGTGTTCAGGGTTGCGCTTCTGAAGGAAGCGTATAAAAGGTGCAAAGGCCGGGAGGTTACGGACGACGCCTCTTTGGTAGAAAGGCTCGGCGTAAAAGTAGCGGTAGTGCAAGGTTCATATTTTAACATAAAGATAACTACCCCTGAAGATATGGTAATGGCGCAGGCAATCGCCAAACAGTTCAAATACAGGTAGGGAGGCTAAGGGTTTGGTTTAAGTTAAATCCTAAGCCCTAAATCATAAATTCTAAACAAGCCCTAAATCACAAATTCCAACGCCTTAAACGAATTCGTTTGGGAATTGGAACATTAGAATTTGGAATTTGTTTAGGATTTAGATATTGGGATTTGGAATTTACCGAACAGTTTATTTTACTCAGTATACTAAAATGGAACAACGAATAGGCATAGGGTACGATATTCACCGCCTGGTGGACGGCAGGCCGCTGGTAATCGGCGGCGTGACGATCCCTTATGCCAAAGGCTTATCAGGGCATTCTGATGCGGATGTATTGCTCCATGCGGTATGCGACGCAATGCTGGGGGCAATGGGAGAGCCCGATATCGGAGAATTGTTTCCCGATACCGATGCGCGGTATTGCGGGATTGCCAGTA
>JAQUON010000043.1 GCA_028717045.1 Candidatus Omnitrophota bacterium
CCAGGCGCAACCGAATTCCTGAAAAGTCTTGGCAGTCTCTCTGATACTATTGACGACGTGTTCTGCCTCGTTAAACGCGGGCATAATAATAGAGACTTTTTCTGTGGTCAGGCTCTTCATGAAGGGTTCTTCCTGGATAATATGAATAACGACGAAAAAAGTACAAAAGCGCTCACGCAAAGGATATACTGTACCTCTGCGAGGCTGTGATGAATAACCAACATCAACAACAGCTGAATACCTGCAATGATGAAAATGAATTTGATAAAACGCAGGTCCTTAATGGAAAGGAAATAGTTCATTAACAAAAAAGACAATGCAAAGCAAGTCATGGAAATACTGAAAAGCCTGCCGACAAAAATCGATTCCGGGTGGATCTTGCCTGTAAGCACGATAAGGGTAAGCCCGGGGAAAAGGTTATAAAAAATGATCGCAGCAATGCATAAGGATGCGGCGTATAAAAGCGACTTATTCAAAACAGGGCGGGCATCCTGCGCCCTGGCGTTTAAGGAACTGGCATGGGGAAACATGACAACGCTGATAGCCATCGGGAGGAATAAGAAAATCTTTCCGACCATTTGAGACAGGGAATACAGGCCTGCCTTCTCAGGGCTAAAATAGTATTTTACCAACACCATATCGCTGTTCAACAGCCCCGTAAAACAGAGGTTGCTGATAATGAGGGGGAAGAAATATCTATAAATTTCCTTAAAATGTACGTAGGCCCATTGTGCCTTTGGCACGATAAAAGAACGCAGCGCAACCATTGCAATAAGGATACTCACGATAGTAGCGACGAGATATCCGCCGAGCGCCCCGCTTATGCCGAAGCCAAAGCTGATGAACACAAAAGCCAAAATCAGCTTTAATCCTCCGCCGCTTATCGAGGAAAACACGAACCAGCTAAATTTCTTTAGCCCCTGGAGGCCGCCCAATAAGACGGGCAAAATCCATGCAAACGCAACCAACCACATAAGCATATACACCGGCCCGTAAGAGGGTATTTTTAAGCTTGAGGCAATACGGGGAGCGCATGCAAGAAAAACAAAAAAAGTCCCAAGGGAGAAAAGCACGCTCTTCAAAAGAAGCCTGGAAAATAAGGTTTTGATTTTATTGACCTCGTTGCGTGCGGCAAATTCGGCGGCAAACTTTGCAGTTACGACCTGCAGGGTAAGCAAGGGGGCGGAGAATATAAGAAACAGGGATAATAAAGAATTAAACGCGGCAAAATCCACAGGGCTAAGCCTGTGCGCGATAAGAAGCTGGTAAAGAAGATTAAAGATACTCAGCAGGGACGTACCGAAGAACACCACAAGCACGTTGCGGCCAAACCCGTCGCCGCCTTTAAAGAATTTGCGAAGTGAAAACATCGTCGATTATGCTTTATGTTTGAGTTGCGCTCTATGGTAACACAAAGCCCCATAGGCCCCTTTTAGTGCCGGCTTGCCTCTTTGTATCTTAAATAGAGCAGATAGAGCACAATAGTGCTACATAAGGTAATGCTGTTTGCAACGATAATCACCGCATCCTTAAGATGTATGCCGTAGGCGATCCACAAAGTCACCCCCAAAGAAAGCTGTAAGACGGTAATAGCGCTTACGTCTTTGGCGGACTTTGTCCTTATGACTTTGATGATTTGCGGAATAAACGCAAACATGGTGCAACAAGCTGCCAGAGAACCGATTAAAATCCACATTTATTCTCTATGATAAAAAGACGCTATATCGCGCCATTTGCGTAAAAGCCATTGCTGGTTGTCAAGGTACCATTCAATCGTTACCCGAAGTCCCTTTCCAAAACTCAATAACGGCTTCCAGTTAAGTTCATTCCGTATCTTACAGGAATCCATCTTATAGCGAAAATCATGCCCTTGCCGGTCCTTCACAAACGTAATCCCGGTCCTCTTCTTCCTATGCATCAACTCAAGGATTGACTTTGCCACTTCTATATTTTTTCTTTCCTCGCTGCTGCCCAAATTATAGATCTCTCCGGTCCTGCCTCTCATCAAAGCTTTAAGTATCCCGGCAACGCAATCGCCCACAAACAGCCATTCCCGTACATTTTGACCGCTGCCGTAAACGGGAATCTTTTTATTTTTAAGCGCGCACAGCACTGCCCAGGGTATCAATTTCTCAGGATATTGCCAAGGGCCATAGGTATTACTGGGCCTGACTATAATAGCGGGAAATCCGTGCGTCCTGATGTAAGAAGAGACCAATAAGTCGGCTGCTGCTTTTGCCGCCGAATAAGGAGAACTTGGGCGCAATGGATGCGATTCTGAAAAACTCCCTTGCCTGGCCTCTCCGTAGACCTCATCGGTTGAAACATGGACAAACCTCTTAATCTTATATTCTCTTGCCAGATCAGCCAAAACCTGTGTCCCCCGGATATTGGTTTCTATAAAACTGCCGGAATCCCTGATGCTCCTGTCGACATGCGACTCCGCGGCAAAATGAACGATGAGCTTCGGTTTCTCTTTCCTGAAAATAGGCCTTAGGGACTGTTTGTCAACGATATCGGCCTTATAAAATACGTAACGGCCTCTTGCCTCATTGAGCCTGGAGAGGTCGCCGGCATAGGTAAGCTTATCAACTATTACGGGCAGCACAAAACGGTTCTTTAAGACCTCTTTCACGAACGCGCTTCCGATAAAACCGGCACCTCCGGTAATCAATAGTCTTTCTCTTTTCATCCTACGGACCCTTTAGCGCTTAAATATTCCTTCACGCATTCTTCCAACACATCCTTGATATTGCGTACCTTAAATCCGGACTTTTCAAGTTTATCGCAGGACATAATCAGATTGGTACGCTTAAGCGCAAGAGCTTTAAGATCCACTACTTCGTATTCGAAACCGGGCACGTATTTTTTATAGACATACATAAGGTCAGGGTATTTTAACGTCCCCTTATTCACTACGTTATAGATACCCGTGGCATCAAGTTTAAGCAGGTGTTTCGTTGCCTGGATAAAATCGGGCACATAGGTAAGTGAATTGGGGATATCGATAATTTTCTTGTACTTGATAAGTTTGTCGAGCAAGTTTCTGGGATGTGGGCGGTTATCAAGGGGCACGCGGATCCGGACAATCAAAATCGGATACGATTTTGACAGGATATGCAGGGGCTGTTCCGAATATATCTTTGTGCGGCTGTAGAAAAGATCGAAATAATCCGGGACTTTATCTTCTGTGACCGGGTCATCAGAAAGATAGTCAAAACGGTAAATACAGCCGCTGCTTATGTGGACCAGTTTAATATGACTTCTTACTGCTGCTTCAGCAAGGATAAGCGGAACAAAGGCATTAGCCATAAGCGCCTTATCTTTATCCTGCTCGCAGTCATCGACTGTATTTCCAATATAGCCTATCGCATTAATCAAGACTGAAGGGTTGAATTTTTTTATCTCTTCCTCTGCGTCTGCTAATGAGTAAATCTTACGCTCAGAGATCTCGCCGCCTAACCCCTCATGCAGCCGTGTGCCGATATAGCCGTTCCCCAGGATCAATATCTTCTCATTCATTTTTCAGGCAACCGCCTTAAATATTCACCGTAACTGGTCGGAATTTCCTTTGCAAGCATACGCAATTGTCCGGCGCCGATATACCCTTTCCTGTAAGCGATCTCCTCGATACAGCCGACCTTGACACCCTGCCTCTGCTCCATTGTCTTAATAAATTCTGACGCATCCATAAGGGATTCGTACGTCCCCATATCAAGCCACGCATACCCTCTGCCCAACAGCTTTACGTTAAGTTTGCCCCGCTTTAAATAATACCTATTCACGTCGGTGATCTCAAACTCCATCCTTTTAGACGGCTTAAGCGCCTTGGCTATGCGGGGCGCAAGATGATCGTAAAAATAAATACCGGTGACCACGTAATTCGATTTTGGCCGCTTAGGCTTCTCTTCAATGGAAGATACCTTGCCCTTGCGGTCAAACCCTATTACGCCATAGCGCGCAGGGTCGCTTACATAATAACCGAAAATAGTTGCACCCTCTTTCTGATGCGCTGCTTTTTTCAATAACGACGACAATCCCCGGCCGAAAAATACATTATCCCCAAGCACAAGGCATACCTTATCTTTACCGATAAAGGCCTCTGCGATACTTAGCGCCTGCGCTATGCCTGCCGGGGTCCGTTGTTCCGCGTAGCGGATTTTGATCCCTATTCTAGAACCGTTTCCAAGCAGGTCTTTAAAACGAGCAAGCGCCTCGGGGGTAGATATCAGCAAAATATCCCTGATGCCGGCAAGCATGAGTAATGAAAGCGGATAATACACCATCGGCTTATCATATACCGGCAGCAATTGTTTGCATACAGCCCTCGTAATGGGATAGAGGCGCGTTGCCTTGCCTCCCGCCAATATTATCCCTTTCATTTTTTGCCCCTGTCTTTTATCGGTGATATCAAAAACCGCCTAATTTTTTTCGAAAATACGGGGTTGTCCTTTCTAACCCTTCTTCAAGGCCGATGCGCGGGTTCCAGGCAAGCATTTTTTTAGCCTTAGAAAGGTCAGGACGCCGCTGCCTAGGGTCGTCTTCGGGTAGCGGCAAAAAAGTTATCTTTGAAGAAGACCCTGTCAGCTCAATGACTTTTTTTGCCAGCTCAAGTATCGTAAATTCAAATTCCGTACCAAGGTTTAATGGCCCGGGATAATCTATCCTTAAAAATTTCAATATCCCCTCTACGAGGTCGTCAATGTAACAAAATGAACGCGTCTGGTCCCCCGTGCCGAATACGGTCAGGTCCTTTCCGGCAAGCGCCTGGCATATAAAGTTTGATACTACTCGTCCGTCGTCAAGCCTCATTGAAGGCCCGTAGGTATTGAAAATCCTGATTATTTTTGTATCGATATTGTGTTCCCTGCGGTAGGCAAAAGTCAATGCCTCGGCTGCCCTCTTTGCTTCATCGTAACAGGAACGCACGCCTATTGGGTTTACATTACCCCAGTACTCCTCGGGCTGAGGGCTTACCATGGGATCGCCGTACACCTCAGAGGTAGATGCCAAGAAAAACTTAGCGTTATGAAACTTGGAGATCCCAAGGCAGTTGTGTGTGCCTAAGGTCCCCACCTTTAACGTCTTGATGGGATGCTTCAGATAATCCTTCGGCGAAGCGGGAGAAGCAAAATGCAGGACCCAATCCAGTTTTTCAGAGATTTTGAGGGGCTCTGAAATGTCATGTTCTATCAGTGTAAAAGAAGGGTCATCGGCCAGGTCATTAATATTATCTTTGTCCCCCGTAATAAAATTATCTACGCAAATGACCTCATTTCCTTGCCGCAGCAGCGCACGGCTCAAGTGGCTTCCGATAAACCCTGCCCCGCCAGTGATGAGTATCCTCATTTTCCGCTCCGTCCGATGCTTTTATAAACAAAGCCCATTGCCCGCATCTGCTGCGGGTCAAACATATTGCGCCCGTCAATGATTACCGGTTGCCGTAAGATTTTTTTGATCTTTTTTAAATCGAGCTCTTTGAACTCCTGCCATTCGGTCAGAATCGCCATACAATCGCTTTTGCGGACTGCCTCATACGGATTATCGCAGAACGTGGCTCCTTTTAGAAGCGATTTTGCCCTCTCCATCGCCTTGGGGTCATATACCTTCACTTTTGCGCCGGCGCCAAGCAAGAGCCTTACTATATCAATGGCGACCGACGAGCGGATATCGTCGGTGTCCGGCTTGAAACTCAAGCCCAGTACAGAGATGGTCTTGTCTTTGATAATCCAGAGCGCCTCTTCGATCTTTTTTATAAATACGTCTTTGCGCTCCTGGTTAATTTTACGGGCAGCCTTGAGCAACTCAAAGTCGTAGCCCTTCTGCGCTGCCAGGTGAATAAAGGCATCCACGTCTTTGGGAAAACAGGATCCGCCAAACCCGATGCCCGGGCGTAAAAATTCTTTTCCGATACGGGTATCCAGGCCCATCGCAAGTGCTACCTTTTCGACGTCGGCATCAATCTTTTCGCATACATTTGCGATCGCATTAATAAATGAAATCTTGGTTGCCAGGAATGAATTACAGGCGTGCTTTATCAACTCGGCAGTATTGATGCTTGTGGCAACAATAGGTGCCTTAAACGGTTTATACAATTGGCGCATTATTTTCTCTGCACGTTCGCTGGCTACCCCCAATACGATCCTATCCGGATGAAAGGCATCCTGCATTGCCGAGCCTTCGCGCAAGAATTCCGGGTTTGAAACTACGTCAAATGAAACGCCGCCCGGATTATTCATTTCTATCGTACGCTTGATCTTCTCTCCCGTCTCTGCGGGAACCGTGCTCTTTTCTACGATTACTTTATACTCTCTGATATTACGGGCGATTTCCTGCGACACCTTTTGCACTGCCGAAAGGTCCGCGCTGCCGTCTTGGCGCGAGGGGGTACCTACGCATATAAAAATGATCTGCGCAGAAACAGTAGCCTCTTTAATGCTGGTTGAAAAGAGAAGCCTTTTAAGCTTCTTGTTTTTTAAAATGATTTTATCGAGCCCCGGTTCGTAAATAGGGACTGATCCCTTTCTTAGTTTTCTTATTTTTTCCGTATCGCTGTCTACGCACAATACCCTATTGCCCGTTTCCGCAAGGGCAGCCGCAGTCACAAGTCCGACGTAACCGGCGCCTATCACTGCAATGTTTTGCATCGTTTAGCTCCTTCCGAAATAGTCTTTCAACCGGACGATATCGTCCTCCTCAAGATAACAGCCTGCCTGCACCTCAACGATCCTCAACCAAGAATCCTTGGGATTGATAAGCCGGTGGGCGCAGGATAATGGGATGAAAGTACTTTCGTTTTCATTAAGATAAATACATTTCTTTCTTTTTATGATCTTGGCCCGGCCTTCAACCACCACCCAATGTTCGCTCCTCTTACGATGGTACTGGAAGCTCAGCGCGCTGTGCGGCTTGACCTCAACGAGCTTGACCTTAAACCCTTTGCCCGTATCCAGAACAGTGTAGCTTCCCCAGGGCCTCTTCACTGTGCGGTGGTAATAATGCTCCTGCCGCTTTGTGCGCTTAAGGATATCGACAACTCTTTTGACCTCTTCGCTTCTGTTTTTCTTCGTAATCAAAAGCGCATCGGGAGTATCCACTACAATGATATCCTCAAGGCCGATAGCGGCAATAAGGCGATTTTTGCCTAACACAGTCAGGTTCTTGTTTTCAAGGCTTACCACGTCATGGCTAAAGGAATTTCCCTGCGTATCTTTTTTAAGGAGTTCATCCCAGCCCTGCCAACTGCCCAGGTCAGACCATCCTAACCCCTCTGCCCTGGACATAAGAATATTCTTTGATTTTTCAAGGATTCCGTAATCAAATGACACCGCCTCCAGCGTATGCCAGGCCTTATCAATATCCCGGGCCTCCTGGATACGGCACAGCCTGGAATAAAGTCCAGGCAGGTGCGTTTTGAACTCCTTTAGAAATATCGCACTTGAACCCACGAAGATGCCGCTGTTCCAAAAAAATAACCCGCTTTTTAAAAACCTCTCTGCGGCTTTTTTATCGGGCTTTTCTGTAAACTTTTCCACCTGATATACCGTTGAGCCGTTCTTGCGCAGGAGTTTTCGGGCGGCCTTGATATACCCATACCCTGTTGCGGGCCTGGTAGGCGGAATTCCAAACACCACAAGGGAATCCTGGCATATGCAAAAGGCTTTTTTCAATAACGACAAAAAGCGTTTTTTTGCCCTGATAAGGTGGTCGCAAGGCAACACACAGACCCTGGCCAAGGGGTCTTTTGCGTGGATAAGTTGCACTCCCGCACAAATGGAAGCAGAGGTATTCTTCGCTTCCGGTTCAAATATGACGTTTTCAGAAGGAATATCCAATGCAGAAATATACTCGAGTACCGCAAAACGGTAGAGCTGTGAAGTAACGACAAAAATATTTTCAGCGGGAATGAGTGGACGGATACGCAATACCGTCTGCTCAAAAAGGCTTCCCTTGGCATGGAGCGATAAAAACTGCTTCGGCTCTAGGGTACGGCTTAAAGGCCAAAACCTGCTTCCCTGCCCGCCAGCTAAAAGTATTGCGTAGTTATGCCGAGACATTTTTAAAGTATTCAACTGTCCTTTGCAGCCCTTCAACAAAATCCACTTTTGTACGTAACCCTACTATCTTCCTGGCCCTGCGCACATCTGCAAGGGTCTTATATACATCTCCGGGGCGTTTATCCAAGAACAAAGGCTTTATGTGAAGCCCTAAAATCTTGTTAATGGTATCCACAAGCTCAAGCACCGAGTGATCCTTGCCGTTGGCAACATTAAAGACTTCGCACTGTATTCCGGAAGTAACCGCGGATAATATATTGGCCTCAACTACGTTGTCAACATACGTGAAATCGCGTGATTGCCTACCCGTCCCGAAAATCGGCGGTTGCTGCCCCTTGCGCATACAGGTGATAAACTTTGGTATTACCACCGCATATTCGTCGTCAACTGCCTGGCGCGGCCCAAATACATTAAAATAGCGCAATGAAACGGTCGCAAGTCCGTAGATTGTAGAATAAATACGGCAATAATATTCTCCGGCTAGCTTTGTTAACGCGTAAGGAGAAATTAATTTTGGATAATCGGTCTCTTTTTCGGGAAATACGTCGGTATCCCCATAGACAGAGCTTGAGGAAGCTAATACGAAACGCTTTACCCCCTTTTCGTGTGCGGCTTTGAGCATGTTCAAGGTGCCGTCGATGTTCACGCTATTATAGGCATAGGGGTCAATCAGCGATTTCGGGACTGAACGCAGTGCTGCCTGGTGCAGCACGTAGTCAATGCCTTCACACGCAGCCCGGCAGGCAGTTACATCGCGTATATCTGCGCGGATAAGCTCATAACTCGTAGCCGGCAGCCCTTGGGTATACGCAAGATTCTTTTCTTTCCCGCTTGAAAAATTATCAAGCACCCTGACAAAATTACCTTCTCTAAGGAGCCTTTCTACGATATGCGAGCCGATAAAACCCGCTCCGCCAGTCACTAAAAATCTGCCCATGCAATCCTCCTGCTCATACAAACTAGCTAGCACTCTTCTGCTTTATCACTACTTTACGAAATTGGCGGCTTCCGACCTTCAATATGCCGGGCTGGGTAATCGGCATATTCTCATCCGTTACTTTCCTGCCGTCGAATTCGACTGCATTCTGCCTAATAAGCCTGCGGCCTTCGTTTTTGCTTTTCACGATACCTGCCGCGCTCATTGACTGTAGTATAGAAGTATGTGCGTCTATGGTGACTGCTGCTATTTCTTCGGGGGTACTTCGCAGTGCAAAAACCCTCTTAAATTCTTCAGCGGCGGCTTGCGCTGTTTGTTGAGAATAATATCTGGTTATAATGAGCTTGCCCAGCCTTTCCTTCGCTTCTTTCGGATGTAGGCGCCTTACTTCTTCAAGGTTTTCATCGGTCAGAAGCGTGTAGTATTTATACATTAATTCATCGGAAATTGACATGATCTTTCCGAATATTTCAGAGGGCGTATCATGGATAGAAATGTAGTTACCCAGCGATTTGCTCATTTTTTGTATGCCGTCGGTGCCCTCAAGAAGGGGAAGAGTGACCACCGCCTGAGGCTCCTGGCCGAAGTCTTTCTGCAGGTCCCTGCCTATCAATAAATTAAAGATCTGGTCGGTCCCTCCCAGCTCTATATCGCTATGTAATACCACCGAATCATAGCCTTGCAGCAAAGGATACATGAACTCAAGAAGAGAAACATCCTGATTATTCTCAAGCCTCTTTTTAAAATCCTGCCGTGCAATCATCTGGCTGACGGTTACTTTGCCGCTAAGCCGTAAGAAATCCGCAGTGCGCATTTTTTCAAGCCAGCGGCTGTTAAAGACTACTTTGGTCTTGCGCAAATTAAGGATCTTACCGACCTGTTTTTTGTAGGTGAGGGCGTTCTTTACTATTTCGAGCCTGCCCATCGGTTTACGGATCTGGGTGCGGCCAGAAGGGTCGCCGATACGCGCAGTAAAGTCCCCTATTAAAAAATACACCAAATGGCCCAGTTCCTGGAACTGCCGCAATTTATTCAACAACACCGTATGCCCCAGGTGTATATCCGGCGCAGTAGGGTCAAAGCCTGCTTTGATACGCAGCGGGCGCTTTGCTTTGAGGGACCTCCTCAATTTTTGCTTTAATTCATCCTCGGAAATGATATCAACCGCTCCGCGCGTAATTATTTTAAACTGTTCTTCTACGCTTTTCATTATCAGGCCCTCTTTCGTTGCCTACAGTACGCTAGGCATTTTCGATTTTCGCCGACAACCCGATCTTGCCCTGCTCCGTATCAACCTTGATTACCTTAGCCTTGATTTTGTCCTGAGGCTTTAGTTGTTTTAACTGTTCCTGGTTTATCTCATTTGCAAAAATCAAGCCCTCCAGGTCCTCTTCAATCTTTACGAATACGCCGAAATCGGTAATATTGGACACCTCGGCTTCCACCAGGCTGTTTAACGGATATTTTTGCGCAATCTCCGGCCAGGGATTAACCTGCAGTTGCTTCAGACCAAGCGCAATTCGCTGGTTCTGGGCATCAACCGAGAGAACCTCTACTTCCACTTTCTGCCCTTTCTTGAGGATGTCTTGCGGGTTGACCACCCTTTTGGTCCAGGAAATATCCGAGATATGAACCATACCCTCGATACTGTTATCCAGTTCGACAAATACCCCATATTTGGTAAACCCCTTTACCTTGCCATGCACGCGCGTGCCCTTGGTGTATTTGCCCTCGATATCCTGCCACGGATTTTGTTCAAGCTGCTTGATACTTAATGCTATTTTTCTGGCATCCTTATCGATATTGATGACCTGGCTTTCAAGGGTATCGCCGATCGCAAAAAGCTCCACCGGGTTGCTGATTTTTTTAGTCCAGGAAATCTCGGAAATATGGATCAGCCCTTCGATTCCGTTTTCAATTTCGACAAAAATTCCGTAGGGGACTATGTTGACAATTTTTCCTTTTACCTTAACGCCTACGCTGTACTTCGTCTCAATATCCTGCCACGGATCGGGAAAGCGCTGTTTCAAACCGAGCGATATTTTTCCTGATTCCTTATCTACATTCAGTATCATTACCTCGATTCTATCCCCTACCGCAACTACTTCCGAAGGATGGGAAATCTTTGACCAGGACATATCCGTAATGTAGAGAAGCCCGTCAACGCCCCCTAAGTCAATAAACGCCCCGAAATCGGTTATCGCCTTGACCGCCCCGGGATAAATGCTCCCTACTTTTAGGTCCTGCCATATTTTCTCTTTTGCTTCTTCCCGCTCCTTCATAGCCGCCTCTTTGCGGGAAAGAATCACGCTGTACCTGAGCTTATTCACTTTGATGATTTTGAACTTAAAGGGCTTGCTGAGGATATCTTTATCCGGCACATTCTTAAACGCCGAAAGCGAAGAAGGCAGGAACCCTTCGATCCCCATGACATCCACTAAAAATCCCCCCTTGACCTTCTTCATAGGCTTGCCTTCAATAAGGTCGCCCTTATTGTAGCAATCCATCACACTACCCCAGCCGTGGATACGGCTTGCCTTCTCCCTGGAAAGGACTATTGAGCCAGAGTCATCCTCAATGGATTCGACAAAGAATTCAATCTCCCTTCCCACCTGAAGCTCGCTTGTGCTGAATTCCGTGATCG
>JAQUON010000044.1 GCA_028717045.1 Candidatus Omnitrophota bacterium
TCGAAAATGCTTATCTTTAAAAAGCCGCGAGATGCGCGCTAAGGCCTTCAAAAGAGGGCCCGCAGAATCCTGGGGCGCAACCAGCAAAAAGAATATGTATACCTTCTCTCCGTCAAGAGAATCGAAATCGACTCCCTTGCGCGAGAGGCCGAATGCCCCCACCAGTTTAGTGATGTATTCGGACTTGGCATGCGGGATAGCAATCCCCTGCCCAATGGCAGTAGAACCGAGAGATTCCCTTTCCATGAGAGCATCGATAAGTTTATTGCTGCAGGATTTATCAATGTCCCCAGCCTGTATCAATGCCTCCACTAATTCTTTAATTACTTCTTCTTTCTTGGTTGATTTTATCTCAGGCAATATCGCATCTTTTGAAAGAAAATCCATAATTTTCATACTACATTCTCCTTTCCTTCTGTCAATGCATGGAGCGGGAGACGGGATTTGAACCCGCGACAACTACCTTGGCAAGGTAGCGCTCTGCCAGCTGAGCTACTCCCGCATGAATATTTTTTAAGATTTACCCGCCTTCGCCCTACAAAAATGATGCCGTTTGTGTACAGATGATTTATTTGGTTTGCGACCTACTCCTTCTACTACTCACTCCTTCCTTGTCGCATCATGTTACTTCTACCGACAGAGATCCGCTTCGCACCATTAGGCTGATTGGAAGCGGAAGCCCCCGCCTTCTATTCAATCTCACGCATAAATGCGGATGGAGGTCCCGTTTCGTACAATCAAGGTGATTGAATCTCCCCGGACTAAAGTCTGGGGATTCATCCCGAGCAGAAAAAGCACAATACCATTCATCCCACGGGCTATAAGCCTCAGGAGATTTCTGCGAGGGACTGAAACGGGAGAACGGTTCAACTCCATGCAAAGTGCGGACGGAGGGAGTTGAACCCCCAAGGCATTGCTGCCATTAGGTCCTAAGCCTAACGCGTATGCCAGTTCCGCCACGTCCGCGTCCTTAACCTTAGCCTTAGCCTTAACCTCAACCTGATTATTATTTTTATAATAATATGTGAGCCACCCGCGACTCGAACGCGGCACACCCACCTTAAAAGGGTGGTGCTCTACCAGATGAGCTAGTGGCCCAAATCTATTGGACTATAATAATATGAAGCCAGCGAGGGGATTATCAATCTCCGTGGCAACTAAAATTCAAGGATCTCTTTTTCTTTGTGCACAAGCAGTTCTTCTACGCTTGCCGTATAATGATCAACCAGCTTCTGCAGGGCATCTATGCCTGTAAACTTATCGTCTTGCGTAATGACCTTGTCCTTCTCCAGCTTCTCTAACTGTTCCTTCGCTTCTCTGCGCACCGTTCTTAACGAAACCCTTGCGGTCTCAGCCATTTTATGAGCTACTTTCACTAATTCCTGGCGTCTCTCTTTTGATAATTGCGGCACAGATAACCTGATCATCTTGCCGTCGTTGGAAGGGGTAATGCCGAGGTTCGACTTAAGTATCGCCTTTTCAATATCTGCGATTGCCTGAGGATCCCACGGCTGGATCGCAATCAAATGGGCATCGGGGATTGATATCGAAGCGAGCTGCTTCAGTAAAGTAGGCGTGCCGTAATAGTCTATATGCAGGCCCTCTACAAGGCTCGGGCTTGCCCTGCCTGTCCTGACCTCTGAGAAATCGCGTTTTACAAAATCAATTACCTTCTTCATCTTTTCTTCTGCCGTATGCAATAATTCCTTGGTAGTCATAGCTGCCCCCCCTATCCGACAATGGTACCGACTCGCTTACCCATTACAACCCGCTTAATATTGCCTTCCTTATTGATATTAAACACAACTATGGGAAGCTTATTATCCATGCAAAGACTTATAGCCGTCGAATCCATGACCTTTAGCCTCTTATTAAGCACATCTATATACTGTAGGCAGTTGAATTTCTTCGCGCCTTTTACTTTCATCGGATCCGCAGAGTAGACGCCGTCGACTTTTGTCGCCTTAAGGAGCGCGTCTGCGTTAATCTCCATCGCCCGCAACGCAGCTGCCGTATCCGTCGTAAAATAGGGGTTTCCTGTGCCTGCGACAAAAATAATCACTCGGCCTTTTTCAAGATGCCGTATGGCCCTCCTGCGAATATAGGGTTCTGCGATCCTCTCCATTTCAATCGCGGTCATCACGCGCGTAGGCATATGCATTTTCTCAAACACATCCTGTAATGCCATTCCGTTAATCACAGTGGCCAACATCCCCATATAGTCGGCAACAGACCTATCCATCCCCAAACCTTTCGAAGCAGAATTCTCATGCCCCCGGAAAATGTTGCCCCCGCCTAGCACCAGTGCTATTTCAATGCCTAGACCCCTGACTTCTTTCACCTGGCGAGCGATGGAAAGTAATATTGAGTGGTCGATGCCGTGGGATTGCCGGCCTTGCAAGGCTTCACCGCTAAGCTTAAGTACTACTCTTTTGTAGTGGGTTTTGATGCGTGCCATTAGTCGCCGAGCCGGTAACGGATAAATCTGCGGATAATAATATTTTCGCCAATCTTAGCCACGAGGCTACCCAAGTAATCATGCACGGTCATAGAGGGGTCTTTTACAAAAGGCTGTTCAAGCAGGCATTTTTCTTTGCAGAATGCCTGCGTATCCTTTTCTTCTTTAAGGACATCGGCAGGCACATCTTCTTTTTTAATATACAGTGGGCTGGATGCGGCTATCTGCATTGCAATATCTTTGGTAAACTGACAAAAGTCGCTGTTCCTGGCCACAAAATCTGTTTCGCAATTTACCTCCACCAGCACGCCAAGCTTATTGCCGATGTGCACATAGGCTTCTATCCTGCCCTCGTGTGCCTTTTCGTCCTTCTTCTTTGCGGCAAACTCAAGGCCTTTTTTCCTCAAATACTCAAGGGCCTTCTGGATGTTGCCGTCGCTTTCCTGAAGCGCTTTTTTGCAGTCAGTCACGCTGGCAGAGCTGCGAGCGCGTAAATCCTTAATCAACTCAAGCGGAACCTTCATAGCCGGACACTGCCTCCTTTTTAAAGAACATTACTCTTTTTTATGGGGCTGTATGGAACGCCCCTTTTTGGCGGGTTTCTGTTCTTCCCGCTTCAACGCATCCTTATCTTCTATCAATTCCTCAAACGCCTTAATCTGGGCAATCTCTTCAGGAAGAAGCTCTTCCTGCCTCTGGACTTTCTCATTGATGGCTGCGCTTCCCTGGGAAAGATAGGAAAGGAACCTCTTTCTGCCTTCGATCGCACAATCCGCAATAAAAGCGGTGACTGCCTGAATCGATTTTGTTGCGTCATCATTGCCCGGAATAGGATAGGTGATGTAGTCGGGATTAGAATTAGTATCGATAAGCCCGATAATCGGTATGGAAAGGCGCAAGGCCTCTTTGACTGCCGTCTCCTCTTTCTTGGTATCAACGACAAACATAGCGCCGGGCATACGCTCCATCTGGACGATCCCGGAAAAGCTCTTCTTAAGCTTGACGAGTTCTTTTTCAAGCAGCGCAACTTCTTTTTTGGTAAGGTTCTCAAATATCCCCGTTTCCTTCATGCGCTCAATCTGCTTTAGACGGGCGATGCTCTTTTTGACCGTGAAAAAGTTTGTCAGCAATCCCCCGGGCCAGCGTTCGCTTACATAATACATACCGCACCTACTTGCTTCGCGCAAGATCACCTCTTGGGCTTGTTTTTTCGTCCCCACAAAAAGGATAAGCTCTCCCTTGGAGGTGATATCAATCACGAAATCTTTAGCCCTGTGCAGGCATTCCTCAGTTTTCTCTAAATCGATGATATAGATACCGCTGCGCGAGCTGAAAATGAACTTCTTCATCTTGGGATTCCAACGCGAGGTTTTATGCCCAAAATGCACCCCGGATTCCAATAGTTTTTTGATTAATTCTGACGGCACGCCTTACTCCTCCCTTTTAATAGTTAACTCTTTCATTCCCATACGAATAAAACAATTTAGTATAACACACTATTGCCGTTATGCAACTATTTTTATCAAACCTTTTTCGCCTTCTTTCCTGATACACCATAAAAAACATGCGTTTGCGTAAAAACACCTTAAAAAAGTACGGTGCCAGCGCGTATGCTCCTTGTGCAATAAATAAGGCCTGCGGTTGGAAATGGGCGTTCGGTAAAGCGGTTTGATATACTGCGCGGAAGGAAAAACCTCTCTGCTCCAGTGCCCTTACGTAAGAAGCCCTTTATTCGTTTTCTTTAACGAATTTCTTGATTTCTTCGATATTTTCCAGAATGAGCCTTGCTTTAGAAAGGCCAAATGAAAAAGGGTACCTATCTTGCTCATTTCTCCTTAAGATAATCACGGGCTTACCCTGGAATTCGCTTCTTTCAACCATTAAGGCCTCCTTATGGTTTTTTAAGGCTCTTTTTCGCGCGCCTCTTTCTTTATGTAGTATAACATAGAAATGATTTTATTCAATTTCAAGTAATTTCGCGCGGGCCCTCTTCTTTTGGGAATGCCTGCGTTTTGACTCAACCAAGCGCTGCCTCAGGTATTCTGGTCTTCTCCAGCGTGCCTTTTTTTCTTTTGCCCGCTTGGCACGCTCCTGCATCTCTTGTACCCGCAGATGCTGCCTTATCTTTTCAATAAGCGCCCCCCTGGCACACATCCGATTTAACGGCTGGGAGCGCTCTTTCTGACACCTTACCTCAATGCCCGTAGGTATATGCCGCAGGCATACACAAGTTGAGGTTTTATTGACATTTTGTCCGCCGGGGCCGCGCGAACGGATGAACCGTTCCTGTATGTCTTGCGGACGGATCTTCAGGCGTTCCATTTCTTTCTTAAAAAAAGTACTCTTCTTTGCCAATCTCTTTGCCTTTACGCACTTCGCTTACTGATTCGTAAAAAAAGTAATACCTGCCTTATTACCTTTGCGCCATCTCGTCCATCGAAGGCATCTTGAGTTCTTTATAGCCGGGGGGTATCTCAAACAAAGACTCAGGCTGTTTCTCTGTGGTAATATTCCTGTATTCGGTTGACCAGCTTGCGTCTTCGGCAAGGGTCTTCACCGGCATCCCTATGCCCGGCACAAACCAAACAAACATAACGTATTGCTTGCCTGCCGATTCATAGGTTATCCTGTATTTCTCTGCGGACTTTCCATCCACTTTATCCTTGCCCTCAAAGGTACGCGAGACCTCTCCGGGGTATTTCTGTTGCATCCCCATAATCCGGGATAAATCCAAAGACTGTTCCACGTACATACGCTCGTCAGGAAGGAGAACCCAGGCCTTACCCAGGTCCATGCGGGCAATAATAACATTCCCCTGATTCTCTATTCTCATCTTATTGGGTGCCGTGCAAATCCTACCCTGCATTTGTACGCCTTGAGTCACCGTAAAAGTATCTGCGCAGAATTCCTCTGCGAAAATCACCAAAGGCACAGATATCAAGAGTACCGCCGCCACGAGCACGCGCGCCGTCGTCTGCATTTTCTTAACACCTCCTGTTTTTTTCGTACGCATCCTAAGAAATCTCGTCCTCAATCTTACGGATCAATTCGGCTGTTTCTTTAATGAGCGCGTGGGGCATTAGTTTAGCCACTTCTATCTCCTGCCTGAGGGAGCGCAAGGTACCCAGCAGGCGTTTTACCGTATTCATCCTGCGCAACTCAAGCGCCTCCTGGGGATTCGCCTCTTTCCTCTCCCTGATAAGGGCCGTGAGCTCTTTTCTTACCTCACGGAAATCTTTACCTTTTTCAAAAACTGCCTGCTTGAAATGCGCGTAATCTTCCTGGCCCAACTCGCTTTTATTCTTTGCCAGCCGTAAGACGTCAATGGACTCATACGCTGCGATAGTAGCAACATCTCGGTCCTGGGCGGCGCTGGCCTTAAGATACTGGGGCTCTTGTTGCTCAAGGAAATAATAGGATCTCAAAAGTTTCATCGCGGTCATTTTTTTTATGCCGATCTCCTGTTTTATATATGCGTCGAAGGTAAGAAATCCCCACCCACGGTATAGCTTGTCTTTCCATACGGCATACAGCAGGCGGCCAAGACCTATCCAGGAATTCTTGAAATCCCTCGCCGACTCAAGCACCTGGTACCTTATAGAACCGGCGGCAATGCCCGACATCTTTTCCTCTATCCCGCGGATAGATTTTGTTTTTGCCGGTTCAAAGGCCTCGTTTTTCCTCTCTATGTATCGTTCCACTACCTCTGCCTCCTTTAGGGTTTACTGCCGCAGGTAACCGACGTCGGGATCTCTTTCCTTATTGCTGCGATGCGCTCGTCAACGTAAGGGTGCGTCCTGAAATACTTTAGCGCTTTCCACTGCGGGCCTTCTGTTTTTCTAATCTTTTCAAGTGCTTCAAGGCAGGCGCAAGGGTCAAATCCGGCCTTCAAGGCATATTTTACGGAAAGCCTGTCTGCTTCAAACTCGTCTTTACGGCTATAGCTTAAATCTATCAGGGCATATGCGATATCAACACCCCTGGCAATATTCTCAACACTTTTTGCGCCTTTGTCACCGGCGCCTGCAAACGCAGCTGTCAATACGAGCTGATACGCCATATTGGATTGTATCTTTTTTACGATATGCCTTGCTGCGACATGTCCGACTTCGTGCGCCAACACATAGGCAAGTTCACTATCGCTAAGTATCTCCATGAGCCCTTTATTGACGTAAATAAGACCTCCGGGAAGCGTTACTGCGTTTAATTCTTTGCTATCAAGTACGAAGAATTTATATTCGATGTCCTTGCGGTCTGAAGCTGCCGCAATACGCCTGCCTAACCTGCTTACCCGCTCTTGGAAATCTTTTTCATTCAGCAAGGGGTGCTGCTGAGTAAGCAGGGGAACCATATTTGCACCGAGGGCAACTTCGGTTTTGCTATTGATAAGTATGAATTCGTTTTTGCCCGTGGCCGGATTATAGAGAGTCGTGCATCCTGTCAAGACTGCGCACGAGACGATCACTACTGATAGAAACGCTCTTTTTGCCATATCCATTGCGCAAGATGGCCCGGACAAATGTTGCGTATATTCTTTTTGATGATTGTTTATGTTTTGTGCGGTTCCGTAATATCCCGGATTACGGTAAGTACGTAACTGACTTTCCCTTCTTCGATAATCGGTATTTTACGTGTCTGGGTATGCAGCTGTTTTTTGTTGATAGTGTATGTTTCCGTAGTCACTACAGCTTTGCCCGTTTTAAAAACCTTCTGGTATTCCTGGCGTACTTCATTTTTTAAAAAAGGAAAAACCTCATAGAGCGCCCTGCCGGTCATAAGGGAAGTCAGCCCCAGTTCCTTGTTCCATTGCTTAAATTCTTTGTTTACCATCAGGATCTTCAGGTCTTCGTCCACTACGTGGATGGCGTCGCCCATAGAATCAAGGATTGTCCGGTAGCGCAACTCTGACTCCCGGATCCTCTGCTCTATCTGTTTACGGACCGTAATATCATAGACGTAACCGTGATAATGGGTGAGTATACCGTCTGAATCCCGCACTACTACCGTAAAATCGCGTACCCACTTAATTTTACCGCCTGAACAAACGATGCGGTACTCCTGTTCAAAAAAAGATAATCCCTGCTGGCTATAGCGCTTTACCTCTTCGGCAACCCTCCCGAGGTCGCCCGGATAAATCACCTGCCCATAACGAATCTTGCCGTTTGTAAAATCACACGGCTCGTAGCCAAACTGCTCCTTTACATTGGCAGAAATATACTCTACCGGCCAACCCTCCTCATTCTTCCACTTAAACACTACTGTCGGCCCTCCGATAAAAAGCCTTCGCTCTGCCTTAAGCTCTTCCTCAACCCTTATGCGCTTATCCATCTCAATGTGCAGATCTTCGTTTGCCTTGCTCAATTCGGCAGTCCGGACCTTTACCCTTATCTCAAGCTCGCTACGGGAATCCCGCAGCATCTCTTCCATTTTCTTGCGGTCTGAAATATCAAACACAACGCCTACCATCCCTGCAACGCCTCCGCGGGTATCAGAAAATGCCTCTTTATATACCACCACATTGTGCCTTTTACCATCGGGCATAATCATAAGGCTCTCGTAATGCTGAATTCCCCCCTTTGCGAGCAACTCCCTATCCTTAGTCCCGTGCAACTGGGCAGCGTCCTGCGGTAATACTTCATGTGTGGTTTTGCCGATTATTTTCTCTCTTGGTAAACCCAAAAATTGCTCAAATGCCCTGTTGCATCCAAGATATATCCCCTGTGTGTTCTTATAAAATACGGGGGTAGGTATGGCGTCAATAATTATTTGAAGAAAACGCAACTGCGCATGCGTATCGGCAGCTGTCTTGTGTACAATGCCGGAAATGACGGCTTCTGCGCTAGCGGCGTGCTTTGTGGCAGTCCGTTGCGTCTTTTTTTTCATATGTTTCATAGTATTATATAGGAATCCGGTTGCGCCATTGCATGGCTTTTTGAAACTATTATACCACCTGCGCCCCGAAAGTCAATTTAGCACGGGCCGTACCAGAAAAAAGGCCTGTGGTCAGCAAGCTCTCAACAATGCCTAGAGCGCTGCGAAAGGGCATATCTGGCTATATGCGCAGTACGTACAAGCCATGTAGGCAGGCGTTGCCTCAAAATGCGAATGCCTGATTCCTACGGACACCAGCCTTATTTTCTCCTTTAGGGCCTCTACATCCCCGCCCGCCGGAACTTTGCTGCCTACAAGTCCGGACTCGAGAAAATAGAGTTCTGCCCTAACAGGCAAGCTGCCGAAGATTTGCTGGTAGGCAAATGCATAAAGGCTCAGCTGCAGGCTTTCCTTAGCCCGCTTGTCCGCCTCTTTCTTGGTCTTGATATCGGAGGTCTTAAAATCCATAATGACTGCCTTGCCTCCTTCGTCATCTACCCGGTCAAAACGGCCCACAATCTTATTATGTTCAAATATAAAAGAAAAATCCTTCTCTATAAAGAGGGGGCGGGATTTGTGTGTACGCTCGTCATTAAAAAATCTGGCCAGTGCGTCCTTGCCGATACGCCGGCGTTCTTCCTGGTGTTGCTCGTCAAGAAAACCCTGGGGGTCAAAACTGGCAGAGAATGTTTCTAGCAGCTCTGCCAAAGTCATATCGATACCCGCAGCCTTATGCTGAAAAAATTTGCAGACTGCCTCATGCATCGCCCTCCCGTAAATAACGGTGTGGTGTTCTAAAATAGGTATGCGCAGGATATTTACATATTTATATTTCAGGGGACAGGTAAGATAATCATCGAGTTGATAATAACTTAAGGAAATGAGCTTATCCTCTAGGGGTGAGCCTGCCGGTACAACGGTGTTCTCCGGCGGGGGAGCAAAACGCTCTATCTGCTCAATAGCACTGGTCTTCTTCTCCGGCCTTTTTACCATTTCTTCCCCCAGCGCTTCGCCTACGAATTGGCTTATACGCCTTACGCGCGTGCCGCCGTAGTCGCTTGCGCTGGTTAAAAAGAGCTCCTGTTTTGCCCTGGTCATGCCTACATAAAAAAGCCTGCGTTCCTCCTGGATATGGAAATCTCCTTCGGGCAACACCTCTTTTATCAGTTCATCGGGTAACTCCAGTACGTGCCTGCGCCGGGGCCAGGGGAAACGCCCCTGCACGAGGCTTACCAGAAAAACCACCCTGAACTCAAGGCCTTTTGCCTTATGTATGGTCAGTACATTTACCGCGTCCGAGCCTTCATCGGCCTCAACGCAGGAAGGGTCGTCTCCTGCTTCGATCAAAAGATTAAGATAGTTTACAAAATTGATGACGCGCGGCTCTTTGGCAACTAATTCAAAATCCTTCACGATAGAAAAGAACCTCGCCACGTTCTGGATCTTTGTCTCATTTTCCAGCGTGGCTGCGGCGGTAAGGGCCTTAAGGTAACCCGTGTCGGTAAGAAAACTGTACAAAAGCCTTCCGGTAGGCTCCCGGCGCGCGGTCTTCAAAAACGCCTCGATGTCCTTGAGCACCCGCTTTACCCCGTCCAGGAACTCTGTGCGCAAGCCCTTAAGCTCTTCGATGCCTTCTAATTCACGAAACACCTGGTAGAGCGGCCTGTTCCTTCTTTTTGCGTAATGGGCACACAAACCGAGTTCAGCAAGGTCAAGTCCATATATCTGTGAACTCAGCAAATAATAGAAACTGAGGGAATCGTAGGGATTGGCGGCTACCCGCAAGAAGTGAATACACAGCTTCACTTCTTCTCTCGTATAGAGGCCTTGGTTGCCGCTAAACTGCCAGGGGATGTCGCGCATGTTCAACGACTGCAAGAACGGCTCGGCATCGGAGTTAGAACGCACCAGGATCGCAAAGTCCCGATAGGCATACTCTTTGGATTTGACTTTCTCTTTTATCGTCCTGGCCACTGCATCCGACTCATGAGAACAGGTGTCAAAATGCAAGTGGGTAACTACTGTTGCTTCTTTGAGCGTACTTACGAGCCGTTTGTCTATGTGCGCCTTGATTTCGAATCGCTCCGGATTATTGTGCTGAATAAGGCGGTAGGCGCAATCAAGGATTGCCTGCGTCGAGCGATAATTCTGAATAAGGCTTACTTTTTCGGCATCCGGGTATTCCGATATAAAATTCAACACATTGCTGTATGCGGCCCCGCGCCAGCGGTAAATACATTGGTCGTCGTCAGCCACCACTGCAATATTTTTACTCTTGCCCGCTAATAATTTAATAATCTGGAATTGTGCAAAGTTGGTATCCTGGAATTCATCAATCAGGATATATTTGAACTGCTGCTGATATCTCTGTAATACTGCCGGATGTCTGCGCAATAACTCCAAGGCAAGGTAAAATTGGTTGCCGAAATCTAAAAGGCCGTAGCGGCTAAGCAGCTCCTGGTATTGGGCATACGCGCCAGCTACCTCTCGCAGCTGCAGCGCGTTTTCTTCCAGCGCTTTGTCGTGGGGGGCCTCTTTTGCGTTGCGCAAAATCCCCTGCGCAAATTCAAAAAACTCACCCGGCGAGATATCTTCATCCTTTGCCCTGCTAAACAACGATATAAGCGCCTCGATGAAACGGGTAGGGTCGGAAAGCGGCCGGTAATAAGAAAGGTTGTATTCAAACAGATGCTCACGAAAGAATACCGCTGCTTCCGGAAGCGTGAGTACTTTAAAATCGGGGTTTAAGCCGGCGACAAGGGCGTTTTCCCGCAATAA
>JAQUON010000045.1 GCA_028717045.1 Candidatus Omnitrophota bacterium
GCATCCGCAAGCTCCAAAAATGGCAAGCCGATATTGATTGCGTTACGGAAAAATATCGCGGCAAAGCTTTTGGCTACTACTGCGGATATGCCACAGCCCTTGATTGCCACAGGCGCATGCTCGCGGGACGACCCGCACCCAAAATTCTTGCCCGCAACAATAATATCCCCCTGCCTTACCTTACCGGGAAACTCCGGCCGGATACTCTCCATGCAATGCGAACCCAGCTCCAAGGCATCAGTGGAAACCAGGTATTTTGCCGCAATGATATCGTCGGTGTTTACGTCGTCGCCGAACTTGTGTACCGTCCCTCTCAGTAACATGGTCTATAAAAGGTTAAGGTTTAGGTTAAGGCCAAGGAGGCCTCCTTGGCCTTGAGCCTTTAACCTCAACCTTTTGCTATCTCCTTCGGGTGAGTGATCCTGCCCGTTATTGCCGATGCTGCAGCAACTGCGGGGCTTGATAAATATACAAACGACTTAGGGCTACCCATCCTTGCGACAAAATTACGGTTCGTAGTTGCCAGGGCTGTTTCGCCTTCGGTCAATATCCCCATATGGCCGCCAAGGCAAGGCCCACAGCTGGGAGTTTCAAATACGCCTCCTGCCTTTACAAAAATCTCTGCCAGGCCTTCCTTAACTGCCTCAAGATATATTTTTTGAGTTGCCGGAATCACTATGAGGCGCATGCCCGGCTTAATCTTCTTTCCTCTCAAGAGCCTTGCCGCAACGCGTAAATCGGAAATCCTGCCGTTGGTACAAGACCCGATAACTACTTGGTCGAGTGTAACATTCTTTAATTCCCGGACAGGTTTGACGTTGCTTGGAAGGTGCGGACATGCTACCTGCGGTTCCAGGCCCGACACATCCCATTCATAGGTCTTTTCATACCGGGCATCTGCATCGGAGCGTAACTCTTTGATCTTGGATCTCAAGCGCTGCGTTATGCGTTTTGCGCCCTGTGCAATACGCACATATCCTAAAGTAATTTCATCCGGCGCAATAATCCCTGCCCTACCCCCGGCTTCAATCGCCATATTGCTCATAGCAAACCTGTCATCCATGCCAAGCGCTTCTATGACCGGCCCGCCAAATTCCATCGCTTTATAGAGGGCGCCGTCAACGCCGATTTGGCCTATAGTGAAAAGAATAAGGTCCTTTCCCCCGACCCACTTTTGCAGCTTGCCGCGATAGAGGAATCGCAGGGAAGCAGGAACTTTCAACCAACACCTGCCGTCCGCAAACGCGCGTGCAAGGTCAGTTGAGCCAACGCCGGTTGCATAACATCCCAAAGCCCCATACGTACAGGTGTGCGAATCAGCCCCGATTACTAAGTCCCCGGGCCCGACCAGGCCTTTTTCCGGCAAAAGCGCATGCTCAATACCCATGCAGCCTATTTCAAAATAATTCGTGATTTTCTGCTCGCGGGCAAATTCAGCCAATAATTTACACTGGTTGGCGCTGCGCAGGTCTTTGGCCGGGGCAAAATGGTCCGGGACAAGCACCACTTTATTCCTGTCAAACACATGTGTAAAACCCGCCTTTTTAAATTCTGAAATCGCAAAAGGCGCGGTAATGTCGTTTCCGAGCGCAAGGTCAACGCCTGCCTCGATAAATTGCCCGGGCGAAACTGATTTCTCTGAACAATGCGCCAGAAGTATCTTTTCGGCTATTGTGTAACCCATCGTAGGAATGGCTAATGAAAACGCTTATTGGAATTTTTTTATGACGACAGTGGCATTATGTCCGCCAAAACCCAATGAATTGGACATGCACGCCTCTACCGAAGCCGTTCGTGCCTCATTAGGGACATAATCTAAATCACAGTCGGGATCGGGGTGTTCGTAATTAATAGTGGGCGGGACAATGCCGTGCTTTACGGCTAAACAACAGGCAATAAACTCAACTCCTGCAGTCGCACCGAGTAAATGCCCGTGCATAGATTTCGTAGAGCTTACCATTACTTTCTTGGCGTGGTCTTTTAAGACAAGCTTAATAGCCAAGGTCTCAATTTTATCGTTAAGCTTGGTTGAAGTGCCGTGCGCGTTAATGTAATCAATCTGCCCCGGGTCCAGCCTGGCATCGCGCAAGGCCCATTTCATCGCAAGGCTTGCGCCGTAGCCTTCAGGGTCGGGTGCGGTAATGTGGTAGGCGTCACAGGACATACCGAAACCGGCAACTTCGCAATATATCGGGGCATTCCTCTTTTTGGCATGCTCTAAATCCTCCAGTATCGCGATGCCACAACCCTCAGACATGATAAATCCGTTGCGTTCGGCATCAAACGGCCGCGACGCCTTTTTCGGATCGTCATTCCTGGTAGAAAGGGCTTTAAGCGCACAAAAACCTCCGATACCAAGGTGCGTGATGCAGCTTTCGGTTCCTCCCGCAATCATGACCTCGGCGTCTCCGCGCTGGATTATCCGCAATGCCTCTCCGATGGCGTGGTTGGCAGTTGCACAGGCAGTAGTAACGCAGGTATTGGGCCCTTTGAGCCCAAAGGCGATACCGATATGGCCGGCAGCTTCATTGACTATCAGCATGGGAATTAAAAAAGGCGACAGCCGGCTTGGGCCTTTGGCAAGATACACATTATGCTGCTCTTCCATTACCCTGAGGCTTCCTATGCCTGAACCCACCACTACGCCGATGCGCTCCCGGTCTTCCTTGTCCAGGTCGAACCCGCCGTCTTTGAGTGCCTGGGTTGCCGAAGCAATCGCAAACTGCACGAATTTATCCATGCGGTTTTCGTCTTTTTTGCTAATGCCGTAGAGCGACGGATCAAAACCCTTAACCTCCCCTGCAATACGGCTCTCAAACGCGCTCGGGTCAAAAGCCGTAATCGTATCGATGCCGGATTTGCCTTCCTTAAGGGAATTCCAGAAAGACGCAACATCATTGCCGATAGGAGAAATAACTCCCAAGCCTGTCACTACTACCCTGTGTTCCATATGCCTCCACAAAATTTTACCCCGCCACACATCAGGCGGGGTATGGATATATATACGCTAACGTACCTTGTCCACTTACTTGCTGGCGATTTTCTCTTCTATGTACTTCACCGCGTCGCCTACCTTGGCAATCTTCTCTGCGTCCTCATCGGGGATCTCGATGCCGAATTCCTCTTCGAACGCCATAACCAATTCCACGGTATCCAGGGAATCGGCGCCTAAATCGTCGATAAAAGACGCCTCGGGTGTCACTTCTTCGGGTTTTACCCCCAATTGTTCTGCGATGATTGACTTCACTTTTTCTGCTACTGCCATTCTTCTTTCCTCCTTAATGAGGCCACAACTTATGGAGCGTAAGCGAACATAAGTTGTTTGGCCGAATTAATCCACGCAGCTACGAGTAAATTTCATTAGAAATTTACGAAGTTCTTAGCTGCGGGGATAAGCTTAATCAAAAACCACAGTCAAAAATAAGCTTACCCGCATAATTTAAACCATGACCATCCCGCCGTCCAAAACAACGGTCTGGCCGGTAATATAATCTGCGTCGCTTGACGCAAGGAACACGCACAGCCTGGCCACATCTTCTGGCATACCCAGCCTGTTCAACGGTATCTGCTCAAGCATCTTCTCTTTCAGTCCCTCCGAGAGCTTAGCAGTCATATCCGTCTGGATAAAGCCGGGTGCAACGGCATTCACGTTGATGTTACGGCAAGCCAGTTCGCGCGCTGCAGTCTTGGTCAGGGCAATAATGCCTGCCTTTGAGGCAGAATAGTTTGCCTGGCCCACATTACCCATTATTCCAATGATCGAAGCGATATTGATGATTTTACCGTAACGCTGCTTCAGCATTACGCGGGAAACCGCTTTGGTGCAATTGAACGTGCCTTTAAGGTTAACGCCCAATACTGCATCCCACTCAGCCTGACTCATACGCAGCAGAAGGTTATCCTTGGTGATACCGGCATTGTTAACTAATATATCAATCCTCCCGAATTTGTCAAGAATTTTATTTACCGCCTCTTCAACTTTATCATAATCGGTCACATCCAGCAACAAGGCCATGCTCTTCCTGCCAAGACCCTGGATTTCCTTAGCCGTATTCTCTGCCTCAGCGCTATTGACATCGCCCACCACCACCTCAGAGCCTTCTTTGGCGTATAATAGGGCGATTTCTTTGCCTATGCCCCGTGCCCCGCCAGTCACCACTGCTACCTTGTCCTTAAGCCGCATGAGCTCCCCCCTTCACTACGCATACATCGTCCTTCTTTTCTATGTTCTTCACCTGGGCGTCCGCATCAATCCTGGCCATCAACCCCTTAAGTACCTTACCCGGACCGAACTCAAAGAAACTGCGTGCGCCTTGGGCAAGGATATAGCGCATTGAATCCTCCCAGAGCACACTCGATGCCACCTGGGCAATAAGATTCTCCCTTACCTCTGACGCATTCAGTACGGGTTTTGCCGTCACATTACTGACAACAGCCATGCGCGGGTCCTGTATCTTTACTTTATCCAGCTCTTTTGCAAGTTTTGCCGAAGCCTCCTTCATAAAAGGGGAATGGAACGAGCCGCTGACTTCAAGCGCAATACACCTTTTTGCACCGCGCTCCTGGGCAATCGCCTTTGCCGCTTCTATCTCCTTTGCGCCGCCTGAAATAACTATCTGTCCCGGAGAATTTATATTTGCGATATAGGTGTGAGAGTCGCTGCAAATCTTGGTTATGGCAGACAGGTCAAGGCCCAGTATCGAAAGCATCTTTCCCGGCATTCGCAAGGCGTCTTCTTCCATGAATTCGCCGCGGCGCCGCACTAAATACACCGCATCTTCAAAAGAAATAGCCTCGGCTGCCACCAGGGCAGAATACTCCCCCAGACTTAACCCCGCCGCATAACTGCTGGCTGTTGACTGCTGACCGCTGCTCGTACGAAACGCCTCCCACGCGGCAGTCGTCATGGTAAGTATTGCAGGCTGGCAATTCTTCGTCTGCTTCAGTTCCTCCGCAGGGCCCTCAAAGCACAGCTTTGAAAGCGCAAATCCCAGCACTTGGTCAGCTGCATCAAAAACCGCCTTGCTTGCGGGAAAAGATTCATACAGGTCCTTTCCCATACCCGCGTACTGGCTGCCCTGCCCTGCAAAAAGATAACCGACCATAATAAAAGCACCTTATGCCTGCGGCAAAGGCTTTATTGCCTCCGTAATCTTTTCGTTAAACCGGCGCTCCACTTCTTCTTTGGCAACCCTGATGGCGTTTTTGATGGCATTCTTATTAGAACGGCCATGGCCGATAATGACGACGCCGTCAATACCCAAGAGGGGTGCGCCTCCATATTCTGAATAATCAACCTCTTTCTTAAATTTCTTAAGGCTCGGCAAAAGGAACAAGAGCCCGACCTTACCCCATAGATTGCTTAAAAGGTGCCTTTTTAAGAAGCTCTGGATGGCTTCGGCAACGCTCTCGGAAACCTTAAGCGCTACATTACCCACAAAGCCGTCACAGACAATCACATCGCATTTACCCGAGAATAAATCCCTGCCTTCCACGTTGCCGATAAAATTGAGATGGCTGTTTGAGAGCAGTTCGTGCGTCTCTTTCATAAATTCGGTCCCCTTGGTCTCTTCTTCCCCGACGTTTAAGAGACCGACCTTGGGATTCGGCCGTTTCAGTATATGTTCAAAATAAAGGCTGGCCATAATACCGTACTGAAGAAGCTGACTCGGCTTAGGGTCAATGTTTGCACCCACATCGATAACGATAGAAGCCCCCTGCATAGTCGGCATCACTATTCCGATACCGGGGCGTTCAATGCCGGGCAGGAGCCCGAGGGACAACGTCGCCGCACACACCGCAGCACCCGTGTTTCCTGCGCTGAAAAACGCATCTGCCTGGCCGTTCTTTACCAGGTTAATACCGACGACAATAGATGAGTTTCTCTTTCTACGTACACTGGCCGCTGCAGGCTCGGACATGCCGATAACTTCCTGCGCGGGGTGTATGATAATGCGCGGGGAGCTGGCTTTATGCTTTCCCAGGCAGGCTTTGATCTTTAATTCGTCCCCGACCAATACTACGTCAACTGCATACTCCTTGACTGCAGCCTGGACCCCTTCGATTACCACGTCAGGGGCGTAGTCACCGCCCATCGCGTCGACAACAATTTTCATAGCTTCGTAAGGTTAAGGCTCAGGTCGAGGTCAAGGCAAATACCTAAGCCTTAGCCTAAACCTCGTCCTTCCTGTTACATGTTGGTTTTTTTCTTTTTCTCTTTAACTTCGATTTCTATGACCTGCTTGCCGTCATAATAACCGCAGACGCGGCAGACGCAATGAGGACGTTTTAATTCTTTGCATTGCGGGCAAGGCGTAAGAGAAGTATTTTTGAGTTTCCAGTGGGTACGCCTTTTCCTGCCGCGGGCACTGGAATGTCTTTTTTTAGGTAATGGCACAGGAACAACCTCCTTCGTTTAAGTTTTTGCCGCACTGCGGGCATAACCCCTTGCAGTCAGGCTTGCATAATGTCTTTATCGGATATTCCAACATTATATATTCTCTTATATCTTTGTCCATATTAATTTCCTGTTCCCGAGGGCTCAGCGGATACGTCAGCTTTAGCTGCGTATGGTACTTAAACGGGGCTTCCTGGAGGCAGCGGCAGCAGGTAATGCGCACCGCAGCATCTAACTCGATGTCTGCGGTTACGACATTAGTAATCTTGCTGATAGCAGCCCTTACCTTTATCGCTGTGTCTGCCTTGACCATTTCAGTATCCAGCTCAAGGCTGCACGGGTCAATCTCTTCTTCTAAGGTCAAGCCCTCAAGCGGTATCTGATTTACGTTTATTTTCATGCAGTTTTCTTTTTAGTGTGCGCTCAATGGCTTTGGGGACAAAGCTGGACAGATCTGCGCCGAGCGAGGCAGCTTCTTTTAAAAGCTTTGAGGAAAGATAGCTGTAGGTCTCATGGGGCATCAGGAAAATAGTCTCGATATCAGAAGCCAGTTTCCTGTTGGTCAATGCCATCTGGAATTCATATTCAAAATCGGAAATCATGCGAATCCCGCGTATCAGCACCTTTGCGTTATGCGTGCGCGCAAATTGCACTACCAGCCCGTCAAACTCGGTGACGATAACGCCTGAAATGCCCGCAGTCGCCTGCCTAAGCATCTTGACCCTTTCAGTAACGTTAAAAAGCGGCTTCTTCCCGGGGTTCTTTGCAACCGCCACAATGATCTCGGGAAAAATCTCGCGCGCGCGGCGTATGATATCAATGTGGCCGTAGGTAAGCGGGTCGAATGTGCCCGGATATATCGCCTTGGTGGCTTTTCTCATGTCTGTGCAGTACCGTTATAGTAGGGGTTAAACGGGCCTTTTTTGTAGAAGGATAACAGGGTGTCGGCGTATTTCTTCTGACGGAATAAAATCAGGCTTCCTGCCGCCTCAGGGAGCGAGTCTTTCTTAAAATGCTCAACAACAACAAAACCATCGGCGGTTAATATATCATAAGCCCCCAGCGTTTGCAAGGTTTTTTTTGCGTCCTCTTTATGGTATGGGGGGTCCATGAACACGATGTCAAAACGCACCCGGTCGCGGGAAAGCCATTCGAGCGCCTCCCTCACTTCCCGGGCATATACACGGCAGGCTTTAGGTTGCAATACGCGGATATTTTCATTAATTGCACGCACGCATTCGCGGTCATATTCAACCAGCGCAAGCGATGAGGCACCCCGGGAGAGCGCTTCAAGGCCTATTGCCCCTGAGCCAGCGTACAATTCAAGGAACGAAAGGCCGCTTATGTCTCCGAGGATATCAAATAAAGCCTTCCTGACTTTATCCTGAGTGGGCCGTATGCCTTTAGGTGTTTTGACCTGCCTTCCCTTGTAAAGCCCCGCAATAATCCTCATCGTACATACTCCGTGATTGCGATGTAATCCCTGCGCATTGACGATACGCGCGTATACCCTTTGAAATGGCGGTCTTTTTCCATAAACGGGCTGCTCATTAATGACACGCCAGTAGGGTGATAATGCCTGACGATGAATATCCGGCTCACGCAACGCGAAGACAAAAAAGAAACCGCCTGATACAGCTGCGCAAGGCTTGAAACAGGCACCACGTATGTTTCGTCATCAAGGTAAAACGACTGTGCAAAGACAACGCTGCGTATGCCCAATACAATGACCCCGCATGCGTTGCCTTGCGATCGCGCATGTATATACTGGCTGGCATACCGCGGCGCCGGCCCAAACTGCATACTACCTGCGGCAAGCGTCGCTGATACCAACAAAAAGGCTACCGTAAACGAAATAACCCTGGTTTTACGGTATAGGCGGCTCATATAATACCCGAACACAGGAACGCATCCTATAAAAGGGAATACCCAGAAACGCACCTGCTTCAATAGCGCACCCTGCTGCAGCAAGTCGATGCCGCAGATGGCAAGGAGCGGCACTGCGGCCGTGCAAAGACAAAATGCAATCGCTGCGGAATACGCAGGGTTCTTTTTCCTCTCTCTCCAAAACGCCACCAGTATAAAGAAACATAACGCCCCCAGCATAAAAAGCAATGCCGGGTATTTATCGGAGAGGAGAAAATAACGGCCAGGCCCGCGCAGCACTTCAAGCAATTTATCCTTTATGCCCGGATATCCAAATGCCCACTCAACGAGGCGGAAATTATACCCCCTGCGCAGCACCTCTACGGCCCAGGGGATGTATAGGGCCCATGAAGCCAGGAATGCCAGGTAATACCGTTGCAGCAGAGAAACAATATTCCTGTAGTGAAAGGTAAAGTAAAGGAGTTGCCCGAGAGAAATAAAAAGGTAAAAATAGTGGGAATACAAGCCAAGCGCGTTGACGACAATGAACCCGGCAATATCCCCTGTCTTCTTATTCCTTTCAAACCTCAACAGCAACAGCCACGACAATAAACCCAGCGCGATTACCAGACTGTAAGAACGCGCCTCCTGGGAAAAACGTACCGCGATGTTAATACAGCTGATAACTAACGCGGAGAAAATAGCGGCGTGCCTGTCAAAAAGATAAAGCCCGACGCCATACGCCAGCAACACCGCCATAAGCCCTAAGAATACGGAACACATCCTTGCTGGCACAGCAGAATCCCCGAAAACCTTCATCCAGTAATGCATGATGCCGTAATACAGCGGCGGATGCGTATCAGTGGCCAGCACTCCGCGCAGCACGTCCTGGATACCCTTGGAGGCATCGTTACGCAGGAACGGCTTCAATGCTCCTGCCCTATAGGCAGTTATGCCTTGCGTGCCATTGCCTTCAATCAAACGGCTCACCTCATTGCCGTGGCCTGTTGAAAGAAACAGCGTAAAAAACTCATCGGTCCAAAGCGATCGGGTGCTTAGAGATTGCACGCGCAATAAAAACCCCAACAGCAGGCAAACCCCCAGCATGACCGCTACATTCTGTGTGACGCCTTTTTTACCCGGCAACAGTACACTCCTTGTATTCAGGGAACCTCTCCAGCAGTTTTTCTCTTAACGCGCAGTGCGTTTTCTCGCGCAAGTCAGGATCGCGGGCAATAAGCCTGATAGCCTCCTGGCGCGCCTGGCGCAGCAGCTGCATCTGTTCCAGCGGATTACCAACCTTAAGCTCGGTAAGGCCGTGTTGGCGCTTGCCAAAAAATTCCCCGGGCCCGCGAATCTTCAAATCCTGCTCGGCAATACGGAAACCGTCGCTATATTTAGCCATTGCTGAAAGCCGTGCCTTTGCCTCCTGGGTCGATGCGTCGGCAATCAGGAGGCAAAATGACTCATGGGAACCCCTGCCTACCCTGCCCCTGAGCTGATGAAGTTGGGCAAGGCCGAAACGCTCGGCATGTTCTACTATCATACAGGTCGCTGAAGGCACATCAATGCCGACTTCAAGCACTGTAGTTGAAACAAGGATATCAATTTTCCCTTGTTTGAAACGCAACATGACCGCATCCTGCTCGTTCTGTGGCATGCGGCCGTGGATAAGGCCGATGCGGAATTCTTTAAAATCATCCGTCTTGAACTTCTCGTACGTTTTTTTCGCTCCCGCAATATCAAGGGCGTATGATTCTTCAATAACCGGATATACGCTGTAGACCTGCCTGGCCTGCCTGGCCTGCTCCCTGGCAACCGCATAGGCTTTATCTTTTTCCTCGGCGCTAAACACCATTGTCTTAATCGCGCCTCTGCCTGGCGGTAATTCGCGGATTACTGAAATATCTAAATCGCCGTAAAGGGTAATTGCAAGCGTGCGCGGGATAGGCGTCGCAGTCATAATCAGCACATCGGGATTAGGGCCTTTTTGAGGCAATAACGCACGCTGGCCTACCCCGAATTTATGCTGTTCGTCAATAATGACAAGCCCCAGCCGCAAAAATTGTATACCCTCTTCAAGGAGCGCGTGCGTGCCGATTATAAGGTCGGCTTTCCCGCTCTTTATTTCTTTGATAATGCGGGCCTTTTCTCTGCTGTTGCCGCTGCCGGTCAAAAGGCATATCCGTACTCCCTCAAGCGAAAGAGTACGGGTTGTGCGTTGAGCGTTGTGCGTATTGCGTTCGGTGCCTTGCGATGAAAATTGCGACTTTATTTTTTCGTAATGCTGCTTTGCCAGTATCTCCGTAGGAACCATAAAAGCCGCTTGATAGCCTCCCTGTACCGCCATCAGGCTCGCAATGGTTGCCACCACGGTCTTGCCTGAACCCACGTCCCCCTGCAATAAGCGCTGCATTACCAATGCAGATGCCATGTCTTCTTTAATCTCCTTGAGCGCTTTCTGCTGGCCGGGGGTGAGGGTAAAGGTAAGCCTCTTTAATAATTCCTCTGTTAATTCTCCATCAACCTTGTGCGCAATACCATGCTTCTGGGCGCGGTGCGCCTTTCTAATGACCAGCGGCAATTGAAAAAGCAGAAACTCCTCAAATGAAAGCCTTTCATACGCC
>JAQUON010000046.1 GCA_028717045.1 Candidatus Omnitrophota bacterium
ATGACAGCGGCTATTTCAGAACCATTACAGTTGGCCAGAGTAAGGCATGGAGCCATGCCTTTGGCGTGCGCGCCAAGATGGCCGATTATCAAGGCCTTGCGAGCCAGGAGCTCGTTGGCATTTCCAGGGCTGAGAAGATAAGCGAAATAGAAAAAGAGGCTGCAAACCGCGTCTTGGCACAGCGAGTTGATGATGCAGCTGCGGTTGCCGGAGCGCTTACCAATCGGGGTTTTATTGCCATATATGACAATGCAAACAGCGCGCCATTTGAGTTAGACACGCGTTATATCCTTGAGGAAAGAATGGCGTTTGATGCCGCTTTTAGGAATGAGGTATTAAAAGCAGGCACCAGGATACCTCTACAGGATATGGCGCTGCGCAATGGCCTTTCGTTTATCGCAGCGCAAGGAACGCGCGGTGCCGCAGAAGCAGGCAAGATCGCGGATATTGACCATGTTTCACTGGCACGTAGCAGCCAGCTTTTCGAAACGGAAATAATACAACGTGAGCTTGAAGCCAATGCTTCCTGGGCTGAGTATCTCGGTACCGGAGATGAGTTCTATGCGCGTTTAGCCAGTTTTAGAGAACAGGATGCCAGCCGGATACAGTCTTCCATTGCGAGGGAAGAGGGTTTGCGCAACGTAGGCCTTGAGGATGTCTCTTTGTTCCGTAGGGGGCTATTTTACGGTAATTATTATACTTTTGGGAGGCTGGGATTAGGCAAGGCCGGTGAATTTAGGGATCTCCTCCGTTCGGCCTTTGAAGATAATGCGTTAGTAGAGACGTATCGTAATGAGATAAAGGCATTGCGGCTTCAGATAGAGAAAGCTACCGATATTGACGCGGCATCAAAAGTACAGAAACTGCGCGCATTAGATGCACAAGAGAAGCCGTTAAAGAAATTGTCCGATGGTAAGGTAAGCCTTGCGCAGGCATTTAAATTTAATTATGAACAGACGGCAAACAGGATATTATACGGCTATAGTACCGGCGGGTTGACAAGAACTATGGCTATGCAATTCATTGATACAGAACTTTCGAATATAGATAGCCGTATGAATGACGCCAATACCACGGCTGCAGAGTGGTCTTTATTGGATTTCAGAGATAAGGAATTACGCAAGTTACGGGAAAAAATCGCAGGCAAGTTCGAATATGACGTAACGACCATTGCAAACACCCTCACTCCTGCCTTAGACGCAGAAACAGTCTTTGGAGATGCAGGCAGGCTTACCGCCGCAAGGCTCTTTCCTCACATTCCTCTTCAACAGTGGCAGGACATGAAACTGAAATTTGTAGGGTACGGTTCTCTAAAGAATGCTGAGACCGGTCAGACTACCTCCGCTCAGAATAAAGGAACACACATAGACGTTGATGTCGTGCAGAATACACGCTTTGCAAGAGATGCAAGCGGTAGCATAGCGATAACCCCCAATACGACCGGAATATTCAACGTGGGTGCAGGTGCGCATGAATTTATCCATTCCGGGGTTGCTGGCACCGCGATAATAAATAGCCCTGAGGCCCGGCCGCTGCGTTCTCTGGTATTTCAACTTATGCGGGATGACTTAAGAACTAAGAGAGCGGCTGGCGAAGAATGGTTTAAGGATTTGACTGATAGCCAAATCAGAAGGATTGCCAGCGCAACCTCCGAAGCTCAATTACGTTACTTTGCGCTCCATCGTGCCGGTTACGACGGCCTGCTTAAAACCCTTGCGGACATAGAAGAGATAGAGCCGATGAATCTTGATTTAAGGCTCCAAGAAATGAATCACAACGAAATTTTGACCCAATTCTTAAGCGCCCGGGAAACAGCCCGTTATTTACAAAATAATGCAGGTACGGTTCCGCTTGATATGAATAGCCCGCTCAGTACTTATTTTGTTAATCTAGGCGCTTCCGGCGGTATCAATTTAAGCAGTTCCAACAAGGGTATTATCGGCAGTGTTGCGGCTATGGGGGACGAAGAGCTATTGCGCCTTGCCTATAATTATGTGAAAGGCCCGCATACGTACAAAACGCCGGTGCAGATGAAGATAGATGACCAGGCCGCATATCTTCATAGCGAAGCAATGAAATTAGTAAAGGCAGAGTTCAACCGTAATCCGAAGATATACGACCGCGAGCAAAAATTAGTGAATTTATTTGATTGGGCGCTTGCAGAGGCGGCGCGAGATGCCCAGGCCAAGGGAGTCATTGACGATGCATCAAAAGTAAAATTTATCCGAAGCCTTTCTTCTGTGGCAAGCGGGCCGAATACGGCAGTGTCCGGGTGGTCAGAAAAAGGATTCGGCAGGTATTTCAGGAACGGCGATGAGATCAAAACGAAATTCGTGGTTAAGGTTGGAGAAGATGTGACCGATGGTACGCATGAAGCCGGGCATACCTTTGTTGCGCTCAGGGAAAACGGGAGGCTTCAGCTTAGAGAAATAAAATATATTGCAGAGGACGAAGGCAAGGGAAGGCTTTCAGACGAAGCAGCATTTAAGGCTCAGCTAGAGGGATTAAGTAAGCCGCAACAGAGAATGTATTGGTTGAATTATCAGGGTTTGAAGACTGCCCTTGGCGGTCTTATTGTAGGGGAAAAAGGCCACAGAGAATTTGGGACCTACGAACAGCTATCGCAGGCTGTTGCGGAGAAAATCAAAGGAATAGATCCTAACCTGAGCCGCTTTGCCTATAATCAAAAGATTCATGAAGAAGAGGGCTCGCAGGAATTACATGGGCATGAGCCGGGGCACTTCCAGGCGAGCTCTTCGCCGCTTAAAGGCATCATTCAAGTCGGCGATGTGATTACCCTTAATCCATTTATTGCAAAACCGGGTAAATTCGGGATTAGCGAAGAGATACAGATACGCATTACCAGAGACGGATACGAGATATTAGGCCAGCCGCGCGCCCCGCCCATTAAGCCCGCGCCGTTGTATCAATACCAGCAGCAGTTATCCGGCGAAAGGCCCGTTTCATTTGTATCCGCCCTGAGAAAATCCCTCCAGGAAAGTTTAGAGACCACCAATGGTTTTAGGAAACCATCAGCGCTCAAGCGTCTTACCAATCGGCTATTGGGAATTAATAATCTGGATGGCAGGGAAATCGCCGTAGTCGCAAACAACTGGGAAGGACACGGCGGCGTAAATACCTATATGCACCGCTGGTTCAGGTATTTGCTTGAGAATAACAGAACCACCCTGCATGTTATTGCAGTCCGCAACGGAGAAGATTTCAACGGCCCTACAGAGCTGACCGTGGGTAAAGGCAGGGTCGTATTCCATCTGATTGATAGAGATGAAACCCAGGTACGCAATCTCATTGCAGAATTGAAGAAAACGAATAATATCCAGGCTGTGATGACGCACAGCACGTGGGTAGACGAGGCAGTGTGGGCATTTAAAGGCGCAAAAGAAGAAAGGATACCGAGGATTGCGATTTATCATGCCTCAGATAATCCTGTTGTGCAGAAAGAACTGGAAGAAGTTTCTGGCTCCATGGACAGGAGTTGGAGGAATGTAGACCAGGTATTAAAGCTCGCTACAGTTACCGCTTCGGTATTTAAGGGCGGGGTTGAGACATTGAGAGCCGCAGGGTATGCGAGGCCGTACTATGTCGGCCCTCTGCCTGATGTGTCTTTCTTGGCACCCGAAGAGTCCATGCAGCATGCCGATGCCTACAGAAAAATCGAAGGGGTATACGACCTGACAGGCAAAGACGTTATCTTTGCTCCTCATTCATTAGTAGAAGGTAAGGGGCACCTGCCGTTATTGATGGCATTAAAGCAACTGAAGGAAGAAGGCAGGCATGTGGCTGCAGTACTTTCTTCCGGGACCTATGATCCCATCTACTTCAGCCAGTTGTTGCAGTACGCAGAGGATAATAATTTGCAGTACCGCGTTATTTCCCGTTTAGATGATAGCGAAGATATGAAGTTCAAGGTGGATGAAAGCAACGCGGCAGGCGACGACGTGGATATGGTCATTATCAAGTCAGGGCTTACACAGGCGCAGCTGCCGGTATTTTATCAGTCCGTAGATATTATGGCGCTTCCGACGTATGCCGAGGCATTCCCGCTGTCTTTGGTAGAAGCACAGATTATGGGCAAGCCTGTCGTAGCCACCCATATAGGAGGCATACCTGACGCAGTAACTGACGGCGTGCATGGATTTACTTTTGAGAGCGGCAACTGGGATGCGCAGCTTCAGGCACAGCGATTGGCAGGAGCGTTAGATAAAACGTTGAGCCTCTCGCCCAAGGAGCGCATAGCCATGGGTCAAGCAGGGCGCCTCAATATTATTGAGAACCATCATCCTTCAAGCTTAATCAAACATCACCAAGAAGCAGTGCTCGATGCGATTAAAATAGGCGGAGCATCCTCTCCTTTATCTGCTAGCAGCAGTCCGTTGAGCCTCAGAGCTGCAGCAGGGAGCCGGTTAGCCAAAGTATTTGGCGTTCCTCTATTGCTGGCTACTTTGTATTTTGCTGCGCCGTACCAGAGTGCATTGACGTTAGACAAGATAGGCTTGGATGCGCAGGCGCGCCGTATTTATACGTCAGAATTAGATAAGGCAACACAGGCAGGAGATATAGAGTATATAAAGCTGCTTAATGGACGCTTAGCCGATAATTATATCACCGAAGCTTTAAACGCAGCCAAAGAATACAGAGATTTTGATGGAGCAGTTACCGCCGCCATGCCGTTCATCGCAGAAGCAAATACCTATTTAGGAAAGGTCGGAAGGCCTGCGGTGGATTCCACTTTAGTTTTGCCATCCCCAACCATTAAGGAAGTCACCTCTTCTATAAGAACAATGGAAGGCCTCCCCATGGTGATACCAATGCGTCAAGATCAAGGTTATGCGACTAGTGATGAAGGTTGGTATAGCGGCGTATTTCGACCTTTGAAGAATGCCGTAGATGCCATTTATGAGAATTATCCTGCTGTTTCTCGCGAACAATTAAGCCGATATACTTTTCCAAAATCAATGCTGCCAATTCAGCGCCAGATATTTGAGGAATTTGGTATTTTGGTATTTGCGAATGACGGCAGAGCTGGCCGCGAAAAAGGATTTATTGAGAGTAAAATATTGCCCATACTCACCGTAATTCCCAAAGAACACCTTGCCCCGGTTAAGTTTATTGTAGTCACTGATAAAGATGGTGGCAAAGGCGTTGCCTTCGAGGACGAGAGAGCTATTATAATTCGAGGAGCCGATTTTAACCTATTCCATGAGATCGGGCACCATGTATGGTGGAGAGTGTTGGGTAATAACGAACTAGAGCGCTTTAACCAGTTCCATTCCCTCATTCGAAGCGAGGGGAAAGGATTTGTGTCTCCGTATGCCCATCAGATGGAGCAATATCAAGACGAGCAATTCTCTGAAATATATAGAATGTACACTACTTCAACCCGTGAACTTTTAGAAGCCGCCAACAGCAAGGAGAATTATAGAAGCCAGGCCCTTAAAGAGCAAATTTCGCTGGTTGCTTCCCTCTTTGCAGGCAATATGGGAGGAGGGCTATCCAATATTATAACCATTTATCAAGATGGCAAACCTATAACTGTGCGCACGCCCGAGATTTATTACCGCGGGAACCCGATACCATTTGAAAAATTGGAAGAGGTAGTGCACAGTATATCGCCTAATCAGCCGGTCGAACAGCTAAAGCCAGCGAAAGTTGCAAGCGCTTCGTCTCCGCTCTCATACAGCCAGCCGGAAATTTTAAGCAGGGCCATTGAGGCGTTTACCGGCGCGCAAGTAATCAAGGCGCCTGAAGCAATGGGCGTAGTTGCGGTGCCCGAAGAGCAGATTGACATACAACAAATTAGGATAGACCCAATGGTGACCCGCGGCCCGCCTAAGGCAATTTCTTCTTCGCCTCTCTCCGAAGACCGCTACACTGGAACCATTAGCTTTGTCGGCGAGAAACTCGCCCAGGATTTCTACCGCTCCTCAGCATTAGAGCGCATTATACGGTATGACTCCTTCCTTGACCAGAGCCTCTTTAACATCCACGGCATCGTCGTTTCACCCGAAGATATCTCAAAAGTAAGTATAAAAGAAGACGGCAAAGGCAGCCAGAAGCACGTGTATCTGGTAGATGTGGCCCTAAATGACGGTCGCACCTTTGAATTCGCCACCAAGCTTGCAATTAACAAGGCAAAAGACTTTGATTTTGCCAAAGATAATACTGCAATACCTGAAGAGCCGATCAAGCTAGCGCGCTTAAGCGGTAAAGCCGATGTCTCCATTCCGAAATTCGGCTTAGCAGTCAAGACCTCCGAGTTCAGTGCTTATAGCGAAGAGTATATCCGCGGAGAAACTGCTGCGCATAAGAGTGTTACGCTTGACCGTGACACGGTAAGAAAGATTACTGCCTCCTGGATGAAAGTCAATGTCTTTATAAATAATCTCTTAACGAATCAGCAAGTGGGTATAGAAAACAGATTTAGGATGATGACGGTAAAAGATATGGCTTCTCATAACGTTATGATTCCTGTGGAAGCTACGCGCATGCCGGTAGTCGTAGATATCGGCGAGTCAATACCGAGAAAACCGGTTGCCTTGATTACGGAACTTTACCGGCACTACCCGAACTTCGAAGGCGTATTCTTGGGAATCAAAGATATCTTGGGTGAGACAAAGGGAACCGAATTTCTTAAAGTTGCGTACCAGGATTTAAGGAACAAATACCTGACTCCTGACCGTATGGAATGGAAGCTGAGAGAGGCATTGAAGCCATTTGTGCTGACAGGAGAAGCTTCTTCGCCACTCGGCAACACCCAACAAAGATTTATGAATTATCTTGACTCGTTACAAGGTAATTATCCTGTAGTCAGCGAACCAACTTCCCTGACCCTGGAGCGTCTTAGCCAGACAATCCAAACTATAAACGGGAAGAAGGTCATTGTATTTGATATCGACGATACCTTAATTGACCGAGGCAAGATTAAAGTAATAGATTTTAGCAGCCTCATTAAAACATTGCATACTACGGGAGACCATCTTATCGGCATCGTGACAGATCGGGTTGCTATGATGCAAGAACCCACCATTTCTTCTTTTAAGACGACTCCTCAGTATGACGAATTGGCTCAAAATCTTAGTAGCCTGGGCGTAGCATTCGATGATTTTGATTTTATCACTCTCGGCGCCCTGGATGCCGAAATGAACTGGTATAGATTTGTGAAAGGGAATAGGAGAGGGTTAAGCACAAGTGATAGCCGCGAAGAGCTAATCAGTTTGAATCCACAGGAAAGGGCAAGCTTTTCCAAGCTGGCTGCTCTTGCTGAAGTAAATGAGAAACTATCCGATCTCTACCAGACCGATTCGCTGTTTAGAAATGCCGGAATTGTTGTATTTGGCGATAACCTTTTCTTTGATCATGCGGTGATTATACAGCAGCCATTAGTAAGCGGGCAAGAAAAACAAATTAATGATATGAGGTCTTATTTAGAAAACAGAGGGGCCCTTGAATTATTTAATGGTCCTGTGAGGGCGAGCATAGTCGTACCAAAAGCCAAAGAAATAGACATTGGTAAAGTAGAGCTATCTTTAGTTAGTGGTCCAGATGTTAAATTCCATATACCAACTAATTTAGAAGCGGATATTCCTGAGCAGGCTGGAGCATTTACTTTTGATTTGGCTAAAGGCACTTTGACTGCATTGACTAAAGTTTCCGAAACTCTGCAGCAAGATAGGCCCGCAACACTGCAGATAGCCTTAGCTCCTTTGAGGGTAAAAGAGAACGTTGGCGCCTCTTCTCCTCTTTCTATAGAGACATCGGCAGTCGATAACAAGCTCGGCGCTGTCGTTGTGGGCGTTTCTGCCCCGGCAAAGCCCGAGGATTCGCAGGAAACCAAAGAGACGCAGAATACCCAGCCTCTTGGCGGGGTAGGGCCAGTGCTTCCGATGACCAGTATTCCTGCTCCCGGCGTAAGCGGCACCACAGGCGGCTCATCCACATCCGGCTCAAGCGCAGGCTCGGCGCAGGCAGGCATAGGCTCAAGCAATAGCGGAATCGGCAGCAATACCGGTATTGGCAGCGGCGCAGCTATACTTCAGATACCCATTAACCTTAACATACACTTTGGCCAGTACCTTATCGGAGCGCTTATGTCGCAGATAGCGCAAACCGGAACAGGCATATCTCACTTGACCCGCGGCCCCACCATCAGCATGGCGACTGGCGCTTTGCGCAGCGCCTGGTCGTGGATCCAGACAAAAGCGCAAGAAGCTTCAAATATCTTTGCATCTGTGTTGGCAGTTGTAATACCCGAACCTCTGTATCAAGAACGCACTTCCCAAACAGTGCCCGGAAAGTCGATTTCCCAGGTTGCGTCCTATGAGGGACGTTTTGTTTCTATAGCAGCCGCATCTTCGCCTGTCAATGAGCCTGAAAATACTGTCATCTTCTTTGATGGGCACAGCAAAGCAGGTAAAACCAGTTTTTCCAATGCACTGCGCGACAATAAAATCCCCTTAGATATTCCCCTTGAGACCGTCTTATTCATTAACGGAGACAATTTCTACAGCATATATAAGCATATAAAAGAAGGCCGCGTGGTTGCTTCTGAGCAGGTAACTACAAGCGACCGGGCCATAGCCCTATTATTAACTGATATTGCCTATATAAGAATACATAGATTACCTTTATCCCTCTATATCGGCAGGTTCTTAACCAAATTATTTGCGGTATATGCTGACAAAAAGACTGTTGTCTGGGAGGCAAGCGGTATAATCACTGATTTCAAGGAAGCATTAAAGCTTCAGCCTGAACTGAACAGTATGCCTTGGAGAATTATTACGCTGGAACTTACAAGGACTGAAGCAGGCACTGGCAGCTATAAGCTCAGCCAACAGGATCTGGGTAATGTGCCCGCGGTAGTGGTTTCTTCTCCTGTAAAATCCTCAAATAATAACATTAAGCAATTATACGGAATTATTACACGTAACGCCTTAATTTCTTCCAGCCCTGCAGCCTTAGGTAGTGCTTTTGGCTATGTTCTCGCAGAAGAAGCAGCTGCAGGCATTCATTTTGAACGCGGGCCTCCGGCTATCGCCACTATTGCCGCAAGCTCATCCGCAACACACTTACCTATATATACCGTCCGCACCTTAACAGTAAATTACGATAACGATAGATCTGTAACCCAGCCGCAAGGCCTAATTCCTTCCGTGCCTGCACGCCGGAGTGCTATCTCTCCGTGGCAGGAGGCGTTTCGGCACGCAGGCGTGGCAGGAGATTTAGGAGTAGCGGCTATTATTGTATATGTGGGCCTGGCAGGAGCCCCTAACCTCCAGGGTCTGACCCCTCTTGCACGGGCCCACAATACAACCAGAGGAGGTGTGTCATGGTTAAGATTAACTATGGCGTCCTTGAATTCGACCACGTTGTTGAGTTCGCAAAAGACCACACCGTATTTGCAGCAGCCAGAGAGAACGGTAACGGCCACCTCAGGATATTCTTACTCAACGAAGGCACAGGAAATATCTATACACGCAACGGAAGAGCAGATTCCTGGGAAGAGCTTATTGGCTCAGACCGCGATATCGTCTTCGGCCGTATCCAGGCAGCCCGCAACAACCACATCCCGGTCTACAAGATCAACGGCTCGCACCAATAACGCATTTGCGCGGGCCGTTGGTTCTTCTTCTCCGCTTGAGTTCGTTAACAAGAAATTAACTATTGCCGCCGCGATTGCTGCATCCGTGTTCTGGGTCACCATTATATCTACCAAGCTCTTAGGCATATCTACTGCAGAGGGTTTGGCAAAATTGCTCTTCAATATCTCGCTTCTCTTGCAATATGTTTCTGTCGGCTACCTGTTCTGGGTGCTCAATCCTGCCTTGAACAAGCTTTCAGAAGACGCGTATCCTCAGAACTTTAGATTCAGCAATTTCTTAGGCGGCATGACCTTCGCGATGGTCACTGCGTTAGAGGGCATGATGTCAGGCAAAATTCTGAATGAGTTTACTGTCCTGTTTGCGGTAATGATGCTTAACGTCGGCAGGTTGTTTGAAGATGCAAAAGAAAACCGCGTCAGGGTTTCCCGCTCAAAATATTTCATGCCGGCAGGGATTGGGTCGGTATTCACTGTCCTTACCTACGCCAACAGTCAGATACTTCATGATTACCTTAAGCCTTTGAAAGATAGCGCTATCGCCCAGTTTGTCGCGAATCAATTCAATGACTTCTGCGCAGTGCCCTTGTTTGTATTGGCTACGCCGCTGTTTGTGCATTTGGTGAAACTTATTTTAGACAAGAATAACGCAGATTATGGCCGCACGGCTGTCAGATTATACGGCAATACCCAAAGGGTTATAAAGACTGCCTTGTTCTGGGCAACAGCCTTGACTCTCATATGCGAAGTATTAGGCATTACCTCGACCCCTGACTGGCGCGATGCAGTGGCGTATTTTGTAGGCGCAGGGCTGTTTACGGCCGTGATGAAATACGGGAATAGGCATAAAATATCTTCTGTCAAAGTTACTGCTCAAGTTAAGGATAGTAACAAGCCTTCTTCTGGCACATCGAGCCCGCTTATTATGAGCCGCAGGGATTTTATAAAAGTAATAAGCCTTACTTCACTGGCTGGGTTATTAGAGTTGTCAGGATGTAGTTTAGTGACTGGCCCGGAGGAAGATTTAGAGGTGGTTCTTAATGTTCGTCAAGAACTTTTATCTTCCGGGTTAGAAGCAGTTGTGGTTGATAGTTATTGTGGCTATTGGAATGGTAGTCGTGCTTCTCAAACATCAATCGCAGTTAATAATAATCTTGCGCCCGTAATTATCTATGGTATAGCTGAAGGTAATTTACGATATGCAGTTTCAGCAAGGTTGTCTCAAGGAAAGTGGTTAAGGTCGGAAATTGATAAACGA
>JAQUON010000047.1 GCA_028717045.1 Candidatus Omnitrophota bacterium
AAGCTCCCGCAGGCGTGTGGAATCTGCCAGAAACTGGATGGGCAGGGTAGTGGCTGACGCAGCCAGCCAGCAGCAGGAAGCCTATGAAATCGCGGTGAAATGCTATGAGCACCTGACTGCAGCGCTTGAAAATTTTAATGATGATGAGGCGCGCAATTATTATGTAGAAATGGCAAGATTAGAGGCCTCGGCCCTGGCTGATATAGGGTATGCGTCACGGTATTGCCCTCCATAAGAGGAAGAGGTTGTTATGAACAGGAAAGCGCAGATAGCCCCATTTATACTGGTTGTGGCAGTGGTGTTGATGCTCGCTATTGTCGCCACCGCCCTTATCGGCGAATCTACGTTTACGCGCGTGCGGCTTGCGAATACCGCGGACGGCGCGTTAATCACTGCCGGCTCCAATTTTTGTAAGAGCCTTAACCAGTTAAGGAAAGTCAACAAACAACTCTTTTTAAACTACCTCTCATTGCAGACAACCCTTTTGGCGCACGGGGTGTGGTGGGGGGGTAAGCTTGAGCCCCTACCCATTGTTGGTTTGGGTGTAGCTCAGAACTTGAATCTCTTCAACTTTGCAGAGAATGAGATCGCAGCTAAAATGCCCAAGGATTTACGGGTAAGCGTGTATGAAGCGATCCTTGCTGCAGGCCTGGTTGATGAGCCCACGCCTTTTTTAAAGAACGAAGTGATAGTTGACCCTATTTCGGGCGAGACAAAAGGCCTGGATTACAACCGGTACATTGCCAGGATGTCCAGCGAAGGCACCCAGTTTTCCCGCTCTTTCCGCGACTTCAAAGTAGCTCACAGCAGCAATTGGTTTAATAATAATATTATGTCTTACTCTTTTGATAAATTTTTGCGGTGGAATATCAATAACATTACCGGTGAAAGCACAATAGCCAATCCCGGGGCAATCAACCCGGGAGAGCCCTTGGCAGGGTACCAATCTTTTGTCAGGGTGCAGTTATTGGATATGCCGACAAACGTGGATATCAAACCACAGGTAATGGTTATGATATTCCTTTGGTATTGCCCTACGCCGTGGGGAGGGATAGTGCTGCCTGGTTTCTACCCACATACTCACGCATGGATACGCAGGATTTCTTTCGGCAATAACAATACATTTGGGGCTAATGTAAGCAAGAGAGTAGTTGGCGCAAATGTCCCCTTTGTCGGCCGTAACGCAGATATAACCCATACCAGCCGCGTAAGGATTGTAGGCAACGTATGGCAGGGGTATGATGTGCGTTTGCAGGAGTAAGCAATGAAAAGGGCGAGCGAGAAAAAAAGATTATTTTCTACGGCAAAATACCGGGTATGGGCTTTTATAATTGCCACCTGCCTTGTATGTGCGCAATACGGTTTTGCGATGGATGAGACGCTTTGGAATTTACCGGCTCCCGCTAATACTAAAGTCATCTGGCAGGATAAGCCCCTTGAGTTTAACGGCGTTTCAGCGCCAAGCATACGCCTGCGTTCTCAGCTTTCAGCAGAGGAGATTTATAATTTCTACAAAGAAATATTATCGCAGCGTAAATGGGTACTTTCGGATTTCAAAGACGCCCAGAAGAACACGTACACCTTTGTAAAAGACTCGGAATTCATTTATCTGGCGATTTTTGAATACCCTCAAGAGGAGGCGCGCGACATATACCTGGTAAAGAGCTCGGCAAATTTATCATTTTGCTACACGCTTAAAGACCAGGTGTTTCAGAAAGGGGTGGGCGAGGATTTGCCGGGAAAAGACATCCCGGGGGTATTGCGTTATCCGGGCAGCAAGCGCAAGGTTGATTTCGCAGTGCCGGGCGAAGGGGAATTCTTGATGTATGAAGCGGATGCGCAACCTCAAGAGATAGCCCAGTTTTTCCGGCGCACCCTTAAGCCCGGGGGCTGGATAGAGGAGCGGCAATTTACCGAGGAGTCCGTGGCTAACCTGCCGCAGGATTTAAAGACAAAAGTGGCAGTGCTTATTTTCCACAGGGGGGAAGAGTCGCTGGTGATTAATATCACCAACGCGCTTGAAAAGCCGGACTTGAAAGAGCAGTTTTCCAAGCGCAGCCTTATCCTGATCTGTAAGAACCCTGAGCAGATTGCGGTTCCTGCGCAAAGAGGGAGACAATAATGTTTCTTCTGACCATTATCTTACCTGCAAGCGCGACATTCCTAGTGTACCTGTCTTTGGTCAGCCTGATTCAGGAAAAGGCAAAGGCGGTACCCGCAGAAGGCAGCAGGCAGGATAAAAGCATCGTGACTAAGATGAGGGCGTTGCTTGCCCACCGGGGGCTGCAGCAGACGACCAATTTGTATTTTGTGCTCCCTCCGTTGTTCGCGATCCTAGGCGCAGTGGTATTTAAGTCTTTTATATTCTTTTTACTTGGGGCCGGGTTAGGGTTATTTGTCCCCAATCTGATGGTTCAACTGCAGGAGAGGAACCGCAAGGCAAAATTCAACAGCCAGATCCTTGATTCTATTATGATCCTGTCTTCTTCCCTGAAGGGCGGCTTATCGCTTTTGCAGTCCCTTGAGGTATTGGTAGAAGAGATGCCTGCGCCGATGAGTCAAGAGATGGGTTTGGTGGTAAGGGAAAACAAAATGGGCGTTACCTTAGAGGAAAGCCTCAAGCACCTGATGGAGAGGATGAAGATGGAGGAATTGGGGCTGGTTGTTAATTCCATCCTGGTTGCCAGGGAAACCGGCGGTGACCTGACCAAGGTCTTGAGCCGACTTTCTACCACGATCAGGGACAACCGTAAGCTTAAGGACAGCATTAAGACCCTGACTATGCAGGGAAGGATGCAGGGGATTATCATGTCCTTTTTGCCATTTTTGTTTATATGGTGGGTATTGTCTTTCAATAAAGGGCATTTCGATATTATGTTAAAAAGCGAACTCGGCAGGATGCTTCTGTTTATCGCGGCGGTTTTGCAGGTAGTCGGTATGGTGCTGATTAAGAAGTTTAGCGCTATTAACGTGTAACGAGGAGTACCCATGATACCGTATATTTACTTTTTCCTGATGGCAGGTTTCACGCTGATCCTTATTGGGGTAGTGGGGTCTCCTAAGTTCCGTTTCAGGAAGCGTATCCGGCTCATCCAGGATACTACGCAGGCAAAAAGGGCAAGACGGATGCATATACTGGCGTTGATTTTCCCTTTTAGCAAAGCACTCCTGGAGAAACTTAAATTAGAAGAGAAGATAAAGAGAAAACTGGATGCTGCCCACGTAAAACTTACGGCAGCGGAATTCTTCAATATTAAGCTTCTCTTTGTGGTTGCGCTGACCGTTGGCACGTTGGTTGCGTTTGGCAGCTCTCCGAATGCGCCGTCTTTGCTGATCGTTGCGTTCGGCCTGGGATATCTGATCCCCGATATGTTTTTGAATCAGAAGATTGGACAGCGGAAAAAAACAATCGCGCGACTTCTCCCTGAAACCGTAGACTTATTAGGTTTATGCGTTGAAGGAGGCCTGGATTTTACCAGCGCAGTGAAGTGGATTATCGAAAAAACTACTACCAACCCTATGGTTGAAGAATTGGCGTTTGTGCTTGAAGAGATAAAATGGGGCAAGCCCCGCACCCAGGCATTACGGGATATGGCAAAGAGGCTTAATGTGCCGGAGGTGAGCTCTTTTGTGCAGACGCTGGTGCAGGCAGAGAGGATGGGTACTCCGGTGGGCGAGGCATTCGGGATACTCTCCGAAGACACGCGTATGCAGCGTTTTCATCAAGGAGAGCGCTTTGCCATGCAGGCGCCTATCAAAATACTGATTCCTTTGATTTTCTGTATATTGCCGGTCATTGGGATTGTAATCGGAGGACCGATATTCCTGCAGTTTATGCAGGGAAATATTTTAGGAGGCCTGGGATAAAATGACCAGGGACATACGCACACACAAATTTACCAAAATAATAGCGCTCCTGCTCATTGCGCTGTTCAGCACCCAGCAAATTGCCTGGGCCAAGGTAACCGATTTAAAAGATGATGGAAGCCTCGGCGTTGACGATGTCCTGATATCGGTTATCACCGGCTATCTTGCAGGCAAGAGTATCGGAGCCAACCAGTCATTAATTAAGACGTTTGTGACTACGTACGGAATCCCTAAAGTGGCTGGATGGATCGTTGACCAGTTGCATATAAAAAATAAAATTCTTGCCTCTGCGGCGAGAATGGCGATTTCAATGGCGATTAATGCGGGTCTTGACGCAGCAGGAAAGGCAGCAGCAAAAGCTACGGGCGGCGGTTCAGATACCAGTTCAGGCAGCGGTTCAGAATCGGGCAGTGCTTCTGGCGGCGGAGCTGGCGGAGAGGGAGAAGCAGCAGCAAATACCGGCACAGGAGCAGGCGCGACTTCAGGGCCTGAGGGTGCTGGAGCAGCGACTGCCGGCACTGCAGCTGCCGGAGCAGCTGCCTCTTCGGGGACTGCCGGTGCAGGCGCAAATGTCGGCGGCTCAGCAGCAGCTGCTGCAGGGGCTGAAGCGCCTAAAGGCCTGGCAAGAGGCATAAGTTTCGGGGCGAGGCTTAAGTCATTCTTTACCGGAGGGTTTTCAAAAGGCGCTGTCAGCGCTTCCAAGTCAGGTCTGTGGAATTCATTGAGCAATGCCATCGGAAAAGCGGTTCAGGCAGCTGCAAGGGCTGTGGTAAAAGGATTATGGGCAGGCCTTAAGGCACCATTCACCGCAAGCTTCTGGAATGCGATAGGCAAGGGCGTTTCCGCGCCGTTCAAAGGCGGTTTCTGGAGTGCGTTTGGCAAAGGAGCTTCAGAAGCAGCAAAAGCGCCGTTCACTGCAGGCTTCTGGAATACGATAGGCTCAAGCATCGTCACTGCCCTGAAGGCGCCTTTTACTTCAGGGTTCTGGAAGGCGGTATTTGCGCCGTTCCATGCATTAGGAAGGGCAGTGGGCAGGGCGTGCAAGAACTTCTTTACCAAGAATGTATTGCGGGCAATGTGGAGAGAGGGCCTGAAAGGCGCCGTGTACGGCGCAGCCAAAGAGGCGGTATACGAGGCACTTGCCAAGACTTCGTTCGGCAAGAAATATAAGAATACCATTGACCTTATCGCGCAATATTCGGCAATGATAGTGACAAAGGCAGCAGAAATAGGCATTGCCAAGCTCGATGGGAATAAGGTCGGGAAAATGCAAGACGGCCAGCTTGTATATGTAGAAGATAAAAACGCAGCTTCGTGGGGAAAGATGGGCGCGTTCTTCAGGGACCAAAGCCTTGGCGTGCTTCCCAGCATTGTGCAGGCATATGCTGCGGATAAGGATAAGGCAGAGGTCGGCATACTCATAGGCGCTGGCCTGACCGGCTTAAGCAATATGTTGCTGAAGGCTGCGGACGATGAATCAAAAGCGCAGGAGAAACGGGATGCCATGATTAACGGCAAACTTACCCCCGAACAGCAGAAAGACTTTAACCGCATCGCCGTAGAATTACCTCAGGAGCAAAGAGAACTCGACCAGCTTGAAACCGAGCTTAAAGAAGCCAAAAAACAAGAAGACCAAGAACGGTACAATAAGCTGCACGAAGATTATACGTTAAAGAAGAACGAATTCGAAAAGAAAAAGAATCAATACGACGGTCTCTATAAAACAGCAACCGAGCAAATGTCTGACGCAGAAAGGGGGATGCTGGGTGCCTTCGAGTCTGAGATTGCCCAGGCGCGCAAGAGTTATGAGAGGCTTCTTATTGAATCAGCGCTTTCTGGCGGCATCTCGTACGGCCTGCAATGGCTCAGCCGGAAAGCAGATAATCCCGTGTACGGAACTATCTTTAATTTTATGGGCAGCTCCTTGGTAAAAAGCCTGCTTATTTTCTCCGGTTACAACATTTATCGGCATACAGACGGAGACGAATTGGTTCATTCAAGCGCGGGACAGGCAAGCGTATATATGATAAAACCGGAAAAGAAAACCGTAGGCAGCTTCTTTAGCCTTTTTGATAATGTGCTTACCGAGGATTACGGCAATGTATTTGTCGATATGGCCACCATGGGCAGGGGCATTGCGCAATTCGACAAAGAAGGCCGCTCGTTGGGCGCACGGTTAGTAAATCCTTACGACACTAATTTTATTGCACGCTATAACGAATACGTGCAGGCAGGCTACAAGAATTTCGATCTTCTAGGCATAGTGCCGGTTGATTATGCAAGTTCCCAGCAGCTACTCAGCAGTATGCACCAGCAGAGCATCAAAAACGTGCAGGATTCCATTTCCGATGCCCTCTACCGCGTAGGCCTTACTTCGGATTCGCCTTTAAATAAAACGTATGTCTATACCCACGTAAAGGCCTATCTGAATAAAGCGGCAAGAAAAGAACTACGAGACGCATACGATGCATTAACCAAAGAGTTGGAAGGATTAAAGGGCCAGGGTTTAGACGATACCAAGCTCGATGCGCTTATCGACAGGATACGGGAGTTTAATGAGAAAGAAGGGCACTGGGAGGCGTTCTGGGATTATTTAGGCCTTGCCATAGGCAATAGCCCATACGGCGCAGAGAGGGTTAAGGGATTCATCGATGATATTGGACAACTCAGGGAGGCATTATTCGCCAGAGGCGAGGCGCGTACAGAAAAGGAAAATGCACTTCTGGCTGCGCTGGATAAATATTACCATCGTTTCATGCAGCATGAGGCCGCCATGCAGCAATCCGGCATCTATGGCAGGCTGGCGGTGTTGAGGGAGAGCTACAGCGACCTTACCGATGCGCCGGTTACCGCAGCGGAGAGACAACAGGCAGCCAGCGCGCTTATGGATAACGAACGGATTGCGGTTGCGGCCCAGGAATATGCGGCTAGGGCCTCGCAGGAGTATGCCAAGGAGAGCCTGTTCGCAGAGGGGAGAGTCAGCGTAATTTCCGAAGACGGACAAAAGAACATCGAAGAGGCAATCTACAATTTTATTGATAAAGAAAAACCAGCGGGAGAAAACGGAAAGGTAATCACGCGGCAGGATATTTCGCAAGAAGACATTAATAATATCGCTGCATATCTGCGCGCCAGTTACAGAGACGATTATCTGAATATGGCGCTTAAAGGGATTGATATTTACGAAGACTTAAACGGCAACAGCCGCTGGGTATTTGGCATCGGCCAGCTTCCCGAAACGCAGAGGCCGGCACCTGCGGCACAGCTGCCTGCCAGGTCTACGCTATTTGTTATCCAGGTAGGCAGCGGCGTAGGGTATGTGCCGCCGCAAGCAGTTTTGGCAGAGTTAGCATCAAGGGCAGCGGAACTTATTAAGAGCACCGGCATACAAGGCCCTGTAGATATACGTATCATTGCCCAGACAGACCCAAGAGGGCCAGAGGCCCTGAATCAAGAATTGGTTGAAAAGCGTAAAGCAGCGCTCCAGGCGCTCGCAAATACCATTGCAGAAACAGCCGGCTTATCTCAGGAATCAGTTGAGGTGAGCAGCGTGCTTAACAGGGAGCCTGTGCCAGGAGCAGACCCGGCAGTGTATGAGCAACAGAGGAGAGGCCAGGTAGCAATCGCAGCCCAGGGGGTAGAGGCTGGCGAGGCCAACGTGATCAACCTGCAGGCTATTCCTGAGACCGGCTATGCCGAATTTACCCCTAAAAAAGGAGATACGGTTTCCGGCTATGCCCAGCAACTCCAAAAAGAGTATTATCCTAATCCCGATGTCCCCTTGGATATCAATAAGCAGGTTTCTAGGTATCTGGTAGAGTCAGGACAAGCTGAAGATGCAGGTAAATTAACCGAAGGTAAGACCTACCTCGTGCCGGTGGAGAATAACGAGAATTTCACTCTTACGAGCGATCAAACCGTGATTATTATCAGTTCAAGCGAACTGGATTCCCGCTCCCGCACAGAATTACTCAAAGCATTATATGAAACCGTTGAGACTAGGGGAGTTGATAAAAATAAGGTTTATAAGATTAATCTTGGGGATAGGGCAGTCAACGAAGAAATACAGGCGTATCTTCAGTTGAAAGGTGCAAAAACAGAGCTTTCTTCAGATATCCGAGGAATCCAGGCAGTAAATGCAGACCAGGTGCAAATCAATACAAGAATGGAAAGGCCTAACCTTCAGATGCCTAGGCCATTGATAACTAGGTAAAATAAGAACAAAAATGTCCAAACTGAAAATAAGGAACCGTAACTATAAATAGATAACATAATATCGCTCATATTGGAATAAAGCAATATAATCATATTTTTAATGGGCTAAGAATACAAAAATTCACTAAATTTTGTATTCAAAAATGTCCAAACAAGTATGTTAGGGTTTAGTAATTGAAATATAAAAGAAGGGGCCTAAAAAGCGGTCCCGTGAGCAAAATATTGCTAAGGCCCCTTCTCAAATAAATCTATTTTTAGGCATCATTTTGGTGAGAAATTCAGAAGTGAAAAAAGTTTATAAAAATAAATTTTTTATTATTAATTAAAAGAGAACGTATATGAAAACGTTCTCTTTTTATTTTCTGCAACCCCTTGACATCATTATATAATATGTTATAATTTAAACGCAAAAAAGCCACGGTGCGAAAAGGTAAACCCTGAGTGATCAGGGGGCGCAAAACCGCGGGTCTTAAGAAATGATAAGATAGCCGGGTTGCCGAATACCAGAAGAAGTATTTGACAAACCGGTTTTTCTTTAAAGAGTTATTAAAGAGTTTAACAATCATTAAATAAGAGATGAAAAAAGTTGGGTTAGAACCAACGAAAATTGCAGAAATGCAAGGGGGAAAGGGGGAAACTTTGCCCTCTTCTTTTCATATAGGTAGTAATAATATTGAAGAACCAGCCACAACTGAAAATTCCCACCAAGAATATCGCTCAAGTTTTAAAACCTGGATTAGAGTAGTTGCATTTATCGTTTTGGCTGTATTTTTGCCTGAACAGGCTGCGCAGGCTGCGCAATACAATTGGCAGGCGATCTGGAATCAGCCTGTCGCATATAAGCCGCTCTTGGCTGATTCCGGGCACCTTGATATTCCGGTCGCAGTAAAGAATATCTTAACCGAAGTAGCAGGCAAGTCCCTCACCAACATTCAACTTTCACCGAACCTTACCCTGCATCTGAATGAGCCTTTGCAGTTGAGTAGGGATAGGATAGAAGAGATTTATCAGTGGCTCCAAGGCAAGCCGTGCGGCTCAAAGACCCTCTTTGATTTGCTGGCGCTAGAAGGGGTTCCCGTGCTTGAGCAGGACATCGCGGTGCTTGCCCTCACCGTAGATATTTTGAATAATGTAGTTAAACCGGTCGGCTCACCCGCAATAATCAAGACTTCCCTTTTTGCACTTGCAAAGACCGCACAATTCTTTAACGTCTCTATGTATGCGGCAAAGATCGAAGACTTTAGGGCATATGCAGAGTCTTTCGCGCCCTTTATCGCGCACTTAAAAGGTGACCACTATGTATTTGTCACCCATATAAAAGACAGTAAGGTATACTTCATTGATGAGCACAAAGAATCATTTTTGCCCATCGAGAAATTCCGCAAGGATTTTTCCGGTTATGCCCTTATCCCGGAATCCCACACTGCCAAATCGAGTGTGGTGTTGGTGCCGGATGAAGAGGCCAAAGGGGTCTTAGGCGCAGGCAGTTCGCGCAGAGACGGCATAGAAGATAATTTAGGTCTGCTTTTCGGTACCTTTATTGCCCCTGCATTTCCTAAGATTTCAACCAGCAGCTTCTCAACCCTTGTCCGCAATTATGCCGTCACCTATGCGATGCCTAAGATGATGAAGGGATTAGGGGCAAACCAGACCTGGCAGAATATCGGGGGGGCGTTCCTTTCAGGTGCTGCGATCGGCGGGATGCAGGCAAACGGCAAGGTCTTCGGCTTAAGCTCAAAGAGTTGGGCTGCGGCATTGCAGACAGGAAGCGTCTGGGCTACGAGCGCAGCAGTGCAGGAATACGGCTATACGCAGAAATGGGATACCGGCAAATACGGGTTTATAGGCGCAACCTACCTTGCCTCACAGATAGCCGGTAATGCGGTTGAATATGGCTTTGGCAAAGCAGGCATAGGTTATTGGCAAATAGACCAAACTAAAAATATCCCCACTTGGCAAAGGAAAGGCTTTGATGGCTCCGCATTTATTTCCAAATACGGGAAAGAAAGTTTAGGCCGTGCAATTGAATTAGTCACACAAAACGTTGCCGAGAACAACTGGAATTGGGCGCGCTATCCTGAATATTCAAGGGCTGTAGGTGGGTTTGCCAAGAGCGTGGCAGGCGGGGATAGTGTAGTCAAAGCTGCGCTTACTTCAGCACTGAACGGCGTGGTATCAGCCGGCATGCAGTCATTCTCCAAGCAGCACGCTGCATTAAATCCCTACACGAATGCATTTCTGAGCATGGGCATGACCGCAGCCCTTTACGCGGAATTATCAAAAATCGGGCCTGATTCCGAATCCCGCTCAAGGACAGATTTGTTTAAAGAGATGCTGAATACCAACAGCAGGACAGCGCTGGGTAACCTCTTTAGCGGCGGCACTGCTATACTGGACAAGAAAGGGAATCTTGTGTATTCCGAGCCGTTAGGCGGTTCTTTTGCCGCCAACATGGTTGACTTTAACCGCCAGACAAACGGCCTTGCCAATGCTGCCTGGACAAAAGACGAGTGGAGCACGTTCTTAAAGACCGGCCAGGCCCCGAAAAAAGACAGCCTCTTCGGCGTATTCAGCGAACGCCTTATTTCGAATGTCTTTTCTCAGGCAACAAGCAATGTAAGCCGCGTCATCGTCAACCGCCTAAGCGGCGTCTATAACGAAAAATACGGCCAGGACTGGTTTGAGATAAT
>JAQUON010000048.1 GCA_028717045.1 Candidatus Omnitrophota bacterium
CCGTGACCCCTCTTAATGCCTCGAAAAACGCCTCCTGCGCATCAACCGCTTCAACCTTAACGCCCAGCTTTTCAAATATCGATACGATTTGCGCAGGTTCGCCTTCGCGCATCAGGCCGTTGTTAATAAAATAGGTTTTCAGACGGTCTCCCAGGGCTTTATGGCCGAGCATAGTAACACAAGAGGAGTCCACTCCTCCCGATAGTGCGTTAATCGCAAGGCCGCTGCCTACCGTGCTTGCAATCTCCTTGGCTTTGCGTTCAATGAATTCCCTTGCATCCAATGCATCCGTTTTGAGTTCCTGTATGCTCATTCCTGCCTCCCATTGTTATGCTATGAGTACCGGCTGCGCAAGAAACCGCGCCCAGTTAGCATTGTATCACTTAACCTCAACAGGGACAATTACCTTTTCCGTACGCCTAAGCCAACCTTTGCGGAAATAATGCCGCGAAACAAAAAATGTCTGTACGATAATAGAGGCATTCATCGACCACCACACCGCAATCGCGCCGAAACCAAACCGCAGGGCCAAAAGATAACTGAGGGGTATGCGCACGCACCAGACGCTCAAGGTCATTATTTTCATGACGCTGCGGGTATCCCCGGCCCCGTTTAAACCGCCGCTTAAGATTACACCCCAGGCCATTAATGGTTCCACGATAAGGCTGATGAAGATATATTTTGCGCATTCATTGACTACAATAGGGTTATCCGAAAGAAAAGAAGCGACAGCAAAGGCATTGAGCATTACCAAGACCGTCAATGCGGTTACCGTAAAAAATCCCATATATGCGGTAATCATGCCTCCTCTGTAGGCATCGTCGCGCTCTCCCCGCCCCAGCAGGTTCCCTACTACCACCGCATTCGCGAGGTTGAACGCAAACGCAGGCAAAAAAATCGCAGACTCAATCCTTAAGCCATTGGTAAACGCAGCCATGATTTCTACGTTATGCGCAGGAAGCCTCGCCAGGATCAAATAAAGTACCATAGCCCCAAACTGCCAGAGGATCTGCAGTAAGCCTGCCGGCCAACCGATATTGAATATCTTCTTGACAGTTTCCCAGGAAAAAGTAATACGCGGGCTCAGAAGCTTCCGGACAAACGCAATGTTCATAAGCATACCTATAAAGATGCTTACCAGCGTTGCAACCGCAATGCCCTGAAACTTCATAGGCGTATGCAGCGCGAAAGTAAAATTGAGGACAATATTCAACACGCATACTACGGCCATGGTGATAAGCGATTTTTTAATCATCTTGCAGGCGCGCAGGATGCCGTTGGTAGAGATGAGAAGATAATTGAAGAGCAAGCCCGCGGAATAGATTCTTACCAGCGGTATCGAAAGGCTTTTTAAGATATCGGGGATGCCAAGCAGGTTAATGATTACTCCGCAAGACAAGACACCTACAATCCCAAAACCGCTGCCGGTGGCAATGCCTGATAATATCGAAGAATCGACTGCAGTATTAAATTCTTTTTTTCTGTGCGAAGTAAAAAGCCTGGAAACTACCGATACGGTCCCCACAGTAAGGGCGTTTGCGATAATGCTGAAAATAAAGTACAACTGAAACGCTACTCCATACGCAGCCTGCACCTCTTTGCCAAATTTTCCTGCCACATAGACATCGGCAAGGCCGATAAAGAAAATGAAACACATAATCAGTGCCATCGGCCAACTTACCGACCAACTCTCGGCAATAATCGCCCGGATCTTTTTATCCTTAAGTTTACGCAGCAGGTCCTTGAATTCGCCTATCATAGTGAAAACGCCTTGTGCCTTACATGACGCGGTTCCTTTGCCTTGATCCTGTGCCAGTTGCGTATGATGTCTTTACTGGATCTTACTTTTACCCTGCCGAATACGTGAGGGTGCCGCCGCTTGAGCTTTCGGATAAGCCCGTCAATTACGTCCTCAACCGTAAATTTCTTGCATCTGGCAGCGATCTGTGAATGAAACATTACCTGGAGCAATAAATCGCCCAGCTCCTCCTGCATATGCAGGTAATCGCGCGCCGTAATAGCCTCTATAAGCTCTTCTACTTCTTCTTTAAGGTATGGGATCAAAGACTGATGAGTCTGCTCTTTATCCCACATGCAGCCTTTAGGGCCATGCAATATTTCAAATACCTGTTTTAGTGCCATAAACTTTGTCTTTTTGTGCGTTTTCATAGCTAGAGAGTAATACAATTGCCCTGCCTGGTAACTAAGCCATCCCTGCAGAGCGAATCTACTATAGACCCTAATTTTGAAGCCTTTAATCCTGTTTTCCTGGCAAGGGCAGACAGGCCCATTTGCCTGTGCATTGTCAAAAGCCTTATGATCCTGCCGCGCAACTGCCGCTGCGAACCCTCAAACAAGCCCTGCCTGCGGTAGTGCAGGCTTCTCCTGGAAGGATTGGTATTTACCTCCTTTAGATACACGCCGTAATCCATCAACGCAGAGTACCATTTCCGCGGGTTTTTTTTATCAAGATAGCGCCGCAGGTAAGGAAAAAGTTCTTTATCGCTTACCGATTGCCTGGTTTTAAAAAAATGGTGTATAAACACACTGCGTATATTTGTTTCTATGAATGCGACCGGCTTGTTAAACGCAAACGCACATATTGCCCCGGCGGTTGCCTTACCGATCCCCGGTAGCACCATCAAGGCTTCCGGGCTTGACGGCACCTTCCCCTTAAACCTGGATACCAAAATTTCGGCTAAACGTTTAAGATGCACTGCCCTGCGGTTATATCCCAGACCCTGCCAGGCCGTGATAACTTGTTTTTGAGGCGCCTTGGCAAGCGCATGAATGCTTGGAAACCGCCGTATAAACAAAGGGAATTTTACGCGTACGCGGCTCACCTGGGTCTGTTGGAGCATTATTTCGGAAACGAGGATATGATAGGGATTCTGCGTCTTCCTCCAAGGCAAGGCCCTGCCGTGTTTTTTATAATAATTGTAAATAACGCGCCTGAATTGCTTCATTGTAGGAAACGTTTATTGTAATGCGCAAAGGCTATCTTTTCAATGCAATTTTTCAAACATGATGCAAGAGAAAAATGCTCACGCCAAAAACCGAGCTCATAATATTTGTAAAAAAATCCCTGAAATCGCCTACCCGGTAAGGAAGGGCTGCTTGAAATACTTCATCGAGGCCGCTAATCACAGCCGCAAAAATTAACGCACGCACTATAGGCTTCCATGTTATGTAACGCTGCGCGCCAAAGAATTCCATAGCGGCACAATATCCCAGTAGGCCATACGTTACTATGTGTATCTTTTCTGAAAAATACGGCTGCCAGGAACTAAATAAGTAGGCAAGCACGCACAAGGCGCTTAAGAACACAATGCGCAAAAAGCCTGCCTTCTTCCTAGCCGCATAGGAGGCGATCAATAAGGCCAGAATGGCAAAACTTATTTGCAATGCCCCTTCCATAGCTGCGTTACCGAACAACGCAAAGAGCCAATTTCTTACCTGCTGCATATACGCAGCGGAAATAACAATATAGGCGCCTAGCGCAAAGCTTATCTTTGGCAAAATCAGGGGCACTTACACACCTCGCTGTGCAATAAATCTTTGTTATGGCTTGCCTGTTTTTCTTATGATTTGATGCGGGGTAAACGCATTTTCCAAGACACGCCAGACTTGTAGTTCATCGGCGGCAGTCAAGAGTGCGGCACGGGTTTCCTGATTGCTCATCGCCTTCGCAATTATCCTTAATATCTGGACCTGCGACCAATCATCCTGCCTGGGAGTAAAAATCAGGAATACGAAATGGGTGGGCTTGCCGTCGGGCGAGTTCCATTCGATGCCGTTTAAGGACCTTCCAAAGACTATAAGCGGCTTTTTCTCGAAAGGCAATCTCGCATGAGGAACAGCAACTCCTTCCTCGATCGCAGTTCCCATGGTGTTTTCGCGCTCAATTACCGCCGAATAAATAATTTCGGGGGTCGGCATACCTTCTTGCCTGCTTGCCAGCCCACAAAGCTCTTCAATAACCTTGTCTCGCTCACTAGCCTTCAATTCCGCAATAATATCTCTTCTGGAAAAATACTCAAGGACGCTCACTTCTTTGCGTTTCTTAATAGAATATGCCAGCCATGGCCCTAATAGCACTGATGAAATCACTGCGCCAAATACAATAGCCACAAATACCGGCTCGGTAATGAGATGGTATTCCAACGCAAGCAAGCCAACCACTATTTCCATAGCGCCTCCGGGGGTATGCGCAATCGCTATCGAAAGGCGGTTTGACTTCGGTAGTTTAGTCAAATTTACCCCAAGCCAGGCGCCAAGGAACCTGCCTAAAATACCTATCACGCTTATAAAAAGAACGAGAAAGATGTCAAAATGCCGCAAGAAATCTACTTTAAGGCCGATATTGACAAAGAACAGGGGGACAAATATAGCGTACACCATCTGAGAAATAACCTGTCTTACGTTTTCAGAAAGCGCCCTTGCTCCGCCTGCCATAATACCCGCGATAAAAAACCCAAACAAGGCATGAATGCCTATTTTCTGGGTGACGGCTCCGCAAAGAAGCCCCAAGAGGCAAATAAACGTGAGGGTCGAGCCGGGTTGAGGCATTTGCTTAGTCTTTATCTTTAAAATAACCCGGTTCGTCCAATCCCTGCCCAAGGTCAAGCAAAATATTGCAAAACCAACCGTTGATCCTACAATAGAAAAAATATTGAGGAAGTTAAGATTTGCCTGTGTAAAAAAACCTAATACTAAAGTAAAAAGCAGCCACCCAATAATGTCATTGACCGAAAGGGCGGACATGATCAAAAAACCCAAATCGGTTTTTGATAAGTTCAAATCATGAAGCGCTCGCGCTGCGATAGGCATAGCGCTTATTGTCATAACGGTTGCCATAAAAAGCGAGAAAATCAACCGATTGTCGGGGTTAACTAAATAATGAGCAGGCAAGAGAAAACACGGGATAAACGCAATAACCATAGGAACGATAATATCAACCAGGGCTATTTTTAAAGCATCCCCTCTCTGCCGCCATGCTGACGAGAAATCAATCTCAAGCCCGGTTTCCAGTAAGAGAAAAAGGACTCCGATCCAGGCCACTGTTTCAAACATGGCCCCCTGGATCGGATCGGCAGGAAACATTATCTGATGCAACGAAGGAAGAAGCCTGCCGAAAATAGTAGGCCCCAGCAATACGCCTACTAAGATTTCGGCAGTCAGAGGCGGCTGCTGCCATCTCCGGAATAGCTCCCCCAGGCTTCTGGCAAGGCCCAAAAGAAGAAACACCTGGATAAGGAAGATAAAGATATGGTGCTCGGTAAAATAAGTCATCCTACCCTTGCCCCTGAGGCCAGGTTAAAAGAAATAAAAAAAGCGGTACAACGATTTAACTCATTGTACCGCTTACTGAAGCAGTATTCAACGATAAAATATCTTTAAAAAACCTTAGGCAGCCGCGGCAATGATGCGCACGTTGATTGCGCGGGGGCCTTTCGGTGATTTTTCAACATCGAATTCAACGTCCTGCTCTTCGTTCAATACGTCGAATTTTGCGTCAAGGAGGCTGGACTGATGAAAGAACACTTCCCTTCCATCCGTATCGCTGATGAACCCAAAGCCTCTGTCCCTGACGAGTTTCTTTATCTTGCCTGTATGCATGATAAACTCTCCTTTACGGTAAAAAATATGGCCCGGTCCTTTTCTTAAGAACCGGGCCTTTGATGTGCAAAGGTTATAACTTCACTACTTTCGTAGCTTGTTCACCTTTAGGCCCTTTCTCGATTTCAAACTCGACTTCCTGGCCCTCCTCTAAAGATTTATATCCCTCACCCACGATCGCGCTGTGGTGTACAAATACGTCGTTACCGGATTCAGGCGTGATAAATCCATAGCCTTTTTGGTTTGAAAACCATTTCACTTTACCTTTTGCCATTACTTTACTACCTCCTTCCTTTCACATTATAGTCAACACAGGCGGAAATAAAAAAAACCGAAAGGCTTGTTATCTGATGCCTCCCGGCTCAAGATTTCCTTCCTTGTTTACTACGAAATTAAGTATAGCACTTTTTTCCTATTTGTCAACCAAATCTTTTCTATTTGTGCGGCGCAAAGCCTTGCACATGCGATCATATGCCTGCTGCGGTGTTTTTCCTTCGGTAAGGTGGTCATGGCAAATTGCCGCATATCCATCGCGGTTCTTAATCTTAAAAATCTCCACCCTAAGATGACCTATCTTTGCTTCCATAATGCCTATTATTACTGTGTGAGCCGGGAAAAGCCTATGTCTAGAATATCATACTGTTCCCAGCCAACGCAGTCATAATGCCACCATTCGGTTACAGACTGCCTAAAGCCGCATTCAATCATCACTCGCGCCAAGGCCTGCCGGTTTCTCTTCGCCCCTTCCGATATGCTTCCTGCTCCCGGTGCCGCGTTTGGCGAAAAATCGTCGTAGCCGGTCCCCATATCAAGTTCTTTGCCTTCTGCATCGAGCAACGTCAAATCGACCGCAGCGCCCCGGTTGTGCTTTGAGCCTGTCATGGGATCCGCAACGTAGCGCTCATCGTTCACCAGGGCCCACATCTTTTTTTGGACCGATAAAGGCCGGTAACAATCAAAAACCTTAATGCGCAACCCCTTTGCCTCGCACGCATCCTGGGCACGTTTTAATCTCTCGGCAACATCTTTTCTTAGGTAACATTTTGCGCAAGGATAAAGCGCATGGCCAGTAAAGTTTTGTTTAGTCGCATAACGTATATCCAAGACTATGCGCTTGTCGATATCCCGGATATCGACAAGCCCTGCCTTTTGCACTTCGGCATCAAGGCCGTATAAAAGGCGCGTATTGCATACAAGAAGTAACAACACGACTAAATACCGCGCTGTTTCCTTTATGCCCATTTTTTATTGCTGCCTTGCACGCTGGAGCCAACTATTAAACGTAAGGGTAAACTGTGCATAAGTTACTTTTTCTTTTTCGGTGTACAGGTTCTTTTTTTGCGTAACAAACTCAAGCCTTTGCGCAAGGCTTTCGTGGGGTATCTCTTCCAGGGGCGTATATGCATTTTGGGTATCGTGTATGCCATCCCAGGCCTCATTTACCGGAAAGCCTGCCTTTTGCAAAGGGCTATCCCATGTCGCATCAATCAAAACCCACTTCCCTTCTATATTAGCCTTACAGGCTACATGATATACAATAGGAGTGCCCTCTGCCAACGCTCTCAGCTCTGGAGGATACGGCAAAGGCTGCCTGTCCCAACGGTAAGGATACGTCACGTATTTCACCGGGAGGCCCATCTTTTCAAAGAGCAGCCCCAAAAGATAATGCTTCGGGGAGCAGGAACCCTTATTTTCGGCTAAAATAGAAGCTGCCCATTCATAAGGGTCGTCTATTGACGGTACAAGATAATAAGGAATATCCCTTATCTCTTCGAATACCTTGATCCTTGCGTCCAAAGGCCCGAGCCGTGCGGTCCACTCGTTGGCTTTATCCCAAATAAGGTCTATCAATGACTACTCCTTTAAGGGCACATTAATAAAGCCTCTTGTGTGTAAGCTTCTGCCAGTCACAAAAGAGCTTGCGGCACTCGTTAATAAGATGCGTCTTTTTGAGCTTTACCTTGCTTTTCCCGAGTGCCTTCAAAAGGCTTCCGTTTATTTTCAGTTCGTTAAAACCGATGTACTCGGCATCCTTTATAGTAGTACCGTACACAACCGTGCCGATCCGCGCCCAGTGTATCGCGCTGAAGCACATAGGGCATGGCTCAGTCGTTGAATAGATGACGCAGCCGGATAAATCAAAACTCTTTACCTTTTTTGAAGCCTTCCGGATAGCGTTTATTTCAGCGTGGCAGGTTGCATCTTCTTTTAAGACGGTGTTGCGGGAAATCGCAAGTATCCGCCCTGCCTTGACGATACAGGCCCCAAACGGCCCTCCCTCCATTGATTTCAGGTTTTTGCGCGCTTCTTTAATAGCGCGTTTCATGTAATATTCTGATTTTACCATTTTAACTGCTTGCAGAAAAATTTTTTCGTATCTTTGGATTACGGGGTAATGAATTTATTTTGAACGAGGCTGATAAGTGCACCGACGAGGCGCTCGTGTTCTGCCTCGTCGCTACAAAGCTTCTGCAAGAGGCGTTTAATTTCCGGATCATCGATACGCGCTTGGAGGTGACCGTAGAAAACGGCCATCTGGTTTTCGATGCCGAACATTTCTTTAAGGTAACCTAAATAATCTTCCTTAGAAAGCATCGCGGCTACCCCTTCTGATCTTGCCGATAAGCTCAAGCAAGATGCCTTTATGCCGGATGGATTCCTGTGCCAGGTATCTAAACGATTCTTTTATACGCTTGACTGTTGCCTCATCCCATCCTGCCCAGAACACGGCGGATTCAAGATGCTGCATATAGATGGGAATAGACTTTTCCTCTGCATTCAGCACCTCTCTAAGAGCTATCAGTAATTCTTCTTTCCGCATCATAACGCTATTATACCTTATTTTGTCGCTTCACGGATACTTTCTTTAAAATAGGGGTCTTTAAGCTGTATCGCAAGTTCTCTCTGCGCGGCAGTCCCCAGGACAAAGCCCCAGTCAGCTTCTTTATCCTGATTAAAAAGGACAAATCCTTTTATATCACCTAGGCTACGCATAGCCTGCATTGCGTCTCTAATCCAATGCTGCTTATCCTGATCCGGCCCCGCGCAACCAAATTCGGTAATAAGTATCGGCTTGTGTATACGCCCGGATATCTCCCTGTATCTGGGCTCAAAAATCTCCCTGAAACTCATCCACCGGCTCCATGGCCGCGTTGTGCCCCAGTTATAGCCGTCTATGCCTACAAAATCGGCATAGGAATCCCCGGGATAGTAATCAAGAAAGGAGTTGCTTTCAGCCGGCACATCTTCCCAGTTTACGGAGAATACCCATCGTACATTCAAAACCTTTTCTTTGTCAAAAAAATCTTTTATATACCGGTAAGTTCTCACAAACGTCTCTTTGCCTATCTTGCCCCCTGACCACGGGTACCAATTTCCGTTCATCTCGTGCGCAAACCTTACAAATACCTCTCCCTGAATAGCCTTAAGCCTCTTGCTGAACTCTGTGAGATAGCGGTCATGCTTGCCGGAATATATATCCTTAAAATCAATCCCCCTCTTTGCCTTTGCCTCCCACGGCTCCCAGCTCACCATCAACGCGGAGCCTGAACCATATACATCCGCAATAACGTTCTTGTCAGGTAGGTTATTCCAGTCAATGAATACAAGCACCAGATATGGCTTTTTCCCATACGCCGACTGAAAACGCGCGATATCGCTTTTCGTCGGTGCATCCGCCAAAAAAGCGCCGGTAAGACAATACCCTGCGGTTTCCTTCAAGGCACTTTTCGGGCTGCAGGAAACACACAGGCATACCAATAGATTCAATAACACCGTTTTTTTCATCGGGTTTCCTCATTGAAGAAGAAGATGCTCGATAAAAGCGCAAAGTGATACATGGCCCAAATTCCATTGATAAGTATAGCGGGCTCCCTTTCATAGGCAAACCTGTTTAGGCCCCACACCACTGCCACAAAGTTCAAAAACATCATCCCCACCTGAGGCCAGAGCCTAAAATAGGAGATTGCTTTTCCTTTTGTCTTTTCCGTTATGACAAAGTCCGTCTTTATCCCCAGGATACCCGTAAGTGCCGCCCGCAGATATACGGAAAATGTAATAAATCCCAGGAGCTGCCCAAGGAACAAATCCTTAGGCTTATAATTCCTCTCTTTGAGCACCATGTAGAAAACGCTTAAGGAAAGAATGATATAAGGAAGAAAGGCTAACAAGTATACTTCTCTTCTCGCAAAAAAGGACGGAATCCTGTAAAGCAGGTAAATCACCGGGCATAACATCAGAAAGAAAAAAGCAAGGCCAACCAGGTAATAAGAACTCGAAAGGAAATATTCCCACCATTGCACCGGTTTCATGGAGAACGGCCTTCTGATAAATTGCCAAATAATCTTCTTTAACACACTCACCGTGCCTGTTGCCCAGCGGAACTGCTGTTTGAAATAACCGGCCAGGTTAGCCGGCCCCATGCCGAAGGCATGCACATGATTAAAATAGAGCGATTGCCATCCGTGGGTAATGAGTTTCACCGAGGTCGCAAAATCCTCGGTAACGGTAGATTCATCAAGGCCGCCCACTTCTTTAAGCGCTTCTGCCCTGAAAACCACATTGGTCCCGCAGCAAAACATCGAGCCGTCACTGCTTTTGCCTTCGCAGATATATTCGTAGAACACCGCCTGCTGGAATGCCGATGCCCGTGTGACCCTGCCCGATTCGATATTCGTATAGAACTGCGGGGTCTGCACGAACGAGAGCTTTTCGTTATGCTCTAAAATCGGTATTACCGCATTCAAAAAATCCGGCAAGGGGTTCTGATCGGCATCAAAAATAGCGATGTATTTCTGGCGCAGGCCCTTAAGGCAATCATTGATTATGCCGGCTTTTGCGCCATGCCTTTCTTTCCTGCGGAACAGCTGAAGGTTATATTCGCGCGCAAGTTCTTCTGCTTCTTGCGCATATTTTTCTTCAGAACTGTCGTCAAGCAAATAAATTACTTTGTTGCCGTAGCGCAGGTTACGCAGGGTAAGAAAGGTGTTCTCAAGCACCTCTTTGGGCTCATGCCGCGCAGCTACCAAAATTGCAACCGGCGGCTCATCCTGAA
>JAQUON010000049.1 GCA_028717045.1 Candidatus Omnitrophota bacterium
AGAAATGAAATTTACAAGTCCTGATTTTGTGCATAACGGGTATCTCCCCGCTCAATTTTCCTGCGAAGGGCAGGATGTGAATCCTACGCTTGTCATTGAGGGCGTACCGGCTAAAGCCCAAAGCCTAGCGCTCATAATGGATGACCCTGATGCGCCGGGCCGTACCTGGGTTCATTGGGTTGTATACAACATTGAGGTTACCGGCAGGATTGAAAAAAACAGCGTGCCGGGCCAGCAGGGGCTTAATGATTCCGGCAGAAAAGCATATCACGGACCTTGCCCTCCCAGCGGTACGCACCGCTATTTTTTTAAGGTATACGCCCTGGATACAAAATTAAATCTTCCCGGCACCGTAGATAAACAAACGCTGGAGCGCTCTATGCAGGGGCATATACTCGATAGCGCAGAATTGATAGGGCTCTATAAAAGAGGCGCCAGACTCTCACAATGACAAGGGGGTGGGCTATGACAAGATTAACAAAAATAGTAGTGGTGGTCCTGACCATTGCGGTTGTTCTATTTATTGCTAGGAATGTCATTGTCAAGGCTGCGTTTCAGGGGGCGGTAAAACTTATTACGGGCCTGCAGCTTGATATTGAAAGCATACGCATAGGTGCATTTAAATCCGTTATCGACGTGCAGGGGTTGCGCCTCCTCAATCCGCCCGGCTTTGTTGATAAGGTGATGTTGGATATACCAAAGATATACCTGCACTACGATATCGGTTCGTTCTTAAGAGGCAAGATACACATCTTTACACTTGCGCTTGCCCTCAATGAGTTTGTCGTGGTCAAGAATGCCGACGGCCAGGTCAATGTGAATACACTGACAGCGCTCAAAACCCAGGGAAAGCCGCAAAAAGAAAAAAAAGGGAAGATGCCGGAATTAAGAATAGACCTGATGCAGCTTAAAATTGGAAAAGTAGTGTATAAGGACTACTATAACAGGGTAGTACCCACAGTTACAGAATTCCGCATTGCGCTTAATGAAGAATACCGCAATATTGACAATCCGGTTGCCTTGGTAAGCCTGATTACCTTTAAGGCCCTTACGCACACAACCGTGGGAAGCCTGGCAAATCTTGACTTAGGGCCTTTAAAATTAGCGGCAACCGAATCATTAAAGGGAGCAACGAAATTAGTCTCTGACACGGCGTCCAAAGTCGTTGATTTGGGCGAGAAAGCGGGCAAGACCGCAATAGGGACGGTTCAGAATACAACGCAGAAGTTAAAGAGTTTTCTTTCCACGGATCATTAAGCCATTTTTACTTTTTGTGACGTGCCAGTGCTATGGAAAAAGAAATCATTTTAGTCGGCGACCGGGTTTTAATCCTGCCGGATGCGGAAAGCAACCGGACCGAACACGGTTTGTATTTGCCCGAAGGCGTCAAAGAGAAAGATAAAGTGCAGATAGGCAGAATAATCAAGGTAGGCCCGGGTTATCCCGTCCCTGACCCTGCTGCGACGGAACTGGAGCCGTGGCAGAGCCCTACAGTAGAAAAGAATTATTTTCCGCTCCAGGCAAAGGTAGGGGATACCTGCATTTTTCTGCGTAACGCCGGGATAGAAATCGAATTCGAAGCCAATAAATACATTGTAGTTCCCCATTCAGCGATCCTGGTAATCCTGCGGGCCCATGATGCGTAAGATTAATCTCCTTTATGTGGTTACCAAGCTGGAATTGGGGGGAGCCCAGCAATACGTTTTCTCTTTCCTTACCCGCCTGGACAGGGAAAAATTCAACATCTTCCTTTTTACTTCAGATGAGGGGTATTTGTTTGCCGAAGCCGCCGCGTTAAAAGATGTGACGTTGGAAGGGTCGCGTTTTTTAGAAAGGAGGATTAACCCGATACGGGATGTTGCAACACTATGCCAGTTGTGCGCATTTATCAAAAAGAACCATATCGATATAGTCCATACCAACAGCTCTAAAGCAGGAATAATCGGGCGCTGGGCAGCGAAATTAACCGGCGTAAAAGCAGTGATACATACGGTACACGGATGGCCTTTTCATGAGTATCAATTCCCCTGGGTAAAGTTCCTTTTTATTGCCATGGAAAGGCTCACCTGCGGATTAACCGATGTATTCATCGTTACTTCCGAAAGCGATAGGGTAAAAGGCTTAAGAAATGGTATCGGCACCGAAGCGCAATATGCGCTGATATACATCGGTTTTAATCGCCAGCGTTTTACCGCTTCGGGAGAAGGGGTAAGAAACGAGTTGGCAATAAAGGGCAATAACGCGTTGGTAGGTACCGTTGCGTGTTTGAAACCGCAGAAAGCGCCGTTGGACTTTATCCGGCTTGCATCAAAGGTTGCAGAAAAAAACCCCGATCTTAAGGTAAAATTCTTATTGGTAGGTGACGGAGTCCTGCGGAAGAGAGTCGAAAGGGCGGTTCACAGACAAGGTTTAGAAGGGAAGGTTATTCTTACGGGCTGGCGAAGGGACATTCCTGAGTTGCTCGCAGCGATGGACATATTTGTGCTTACCTCTCTATGGGAAGGATTCCCTTTCGCGGTGCTTGAAGCGATGGCTTCCGGCAGGCCTGTGGTTGCGACGGATACAGGGGCACTTAGAGAAGTGGTGGACGCAGGCAGCAACGGATATGTAGTGCCTCCCCGCGCCATGGAAGCAATGGCAGAGAGGGTTTCATTTTTATTGCGCCACAAAGATAAGATGAGGCAGATGGGTGTACAGGCAAAAAAAACGGTAGGCAGCGAGTTTGACCTTGAGCGGATGCTTGACCTGACTGAGGCGCTGTACCTGAAACTGTATTCGCAAAAATACGCCTTATGATGCTTACGCGTGTCTATATATGGCTTGGCAGTGCGGCATATGCCGCAGTGGGTTTGCGTCTTTTGCGCACTCTTTCCTTAAGGCGGCGTATGCTGCTATCGCAGGGGATTCCGCAGGTAGGAGGGATTGCGCTCGGCGCCAGTTTTGTGGGCGCGCTTATATTCGACTATTTTTACGCAGGAGGCCTCCCAAGAGAAGTGTTAGGCATAATTGCTTCTTCATCCTTAATGCTGGTGTTCGGAATTATCGACGATTATAAGGCGTTATCGGTTGGGCTTAAATTCTTAACCCAGTTTGCGGCAACTGCCCTTTTGGTGTGGTGCGGGGTCAAGACTAAGATTATCTATATCGGGCCATTCGTAAATACCGCAGTGACCTTTGTCTGGATTATCGGGATTACGAACGCATTTAACCACTTGGACGTGATGGACGGTCTGTCAGGGGGAGTAGCTTTGATTACCAGCGCAGCCCTTGGCGCGATTGCCTTTCTGAATCACGATATATATTCTTTCTTTATCGCCTTGCTTATTGTAGGAACAACGTTGGTATTCCTTTGTTTCAATTATCCTCCCGCAAAGGTGTATTTAGGCAATAGCGGCAGCCATTTTTTAGGCTTCCTCCTTGGTTCGCTTGCCATATTGATTAGCTATGCGCCGGTTAAAAGAGAAGTCGCGCTCCTTGCGCCGGTGATTATATTGGGATTGCCGATTTTTGACACCGGCTTCCTTATCGTTACCCGCCTGAGGAATAAAAGGTCCGCGTTCCTCAAAAGCGGGGATCATTTTGCGCTGAGGCTATTAAAACAGGGAAATTCGGTAAGGGCGTCTTTGCGGTATATGCTCTTGCTCGCTGCTACTTATGCCTCTTTGGGTGTACTGCTTAGCCAGGTATCGAACCCGGCAGGCATTGGTATAATCGTTTTTGCGGTCCTGATAAGTTTTATATTACTTAGACGGGTAGGGGCAATAACGGTTGATGCGTAAAAAACGGATAGTGATCGTTGGCGCAGGATTATCGGGCTTAAGCGTTGCCTGGCATCTTGCACGCAAGGGCAAGGAGGCGCTTATTCTGGAGAAAGAGCATGAGCCGGGCGGCTTATGCCGTTCAAAGCAAAAGGGCGGCTTCGTGTTTGATTATTGCGGGCACGTTCTTCATTTTAAAAAAGAGTACACGCTGCGCCTTGTGAAGGGCCTTCTCGGAAATAACTTAAGGCGCATCAGAAGGAGTGCCTGGGTGTACCATTCGGGAAGATATATCCCTTACCCATTCCAGGCGCACCTTGACTGGCTTCCGCCACGCATACGCAGAGAATGCATTGAAGGTTTTATGCGCCGCTCTTCTTGCAAGAAGCGCACCGCAGGCGAAAGGTGTAATTTTTACGATTGGATACATGCGACATTCGGAAAAGGCACGGCGCGGCACTTCATGCTTCCGTATAATGCCAAATTCTGGAAAGTGCCTTTGGCCCAACTCACCTGTGATTGGATTGACGGCCTAATTCCTGATTCGTTTCCGAAGCAATCACGTGTGGAGAAAAACGCTACAGGGTATGGATATAACCACCATTTTTGGTATCCCAAGCAGGGAGGGATAGGGAGCCTGCCTGCTGCGTTTGCCGGTAGCCTTAATTCCGTCGTTACGAATGCAGAGGTAGTTGAAATCAATACAAAAGAAAAGACCGTCAGGGCTTCAAACGGCATAAAGGAAAAGTTCGATTCCCTGATCCTTACTCTTCCTCTGCCGTTGATAAAAAATATTATTACCCCCCTTCCGCAGCCTATCAAGCATTTATGCGGGCGCCTTCGTTTTAATTCGATATTTAACTTAAATGTAGGGATAGACAAGAAGGACTCATTAGGGCGGCATTGGGCATATTATCCCCAGCCGGACATTAGTTTTTTCCGCGTAGGTTTCTTCAACAACTTTTCTCCTTCTGCTGCGCCAAATGGCGCAAGCGCCTTATATACCGAAACTGCATACAGGCATGGCTCTCTGCCTCTGTTGTCCCGAATGAGCGGTTTGATACATGAGGATTTACAAAAGACAGGCGTGCTTTCCGGCGCAGGCAAGGTGATCGCGCAGGATGTTAACGCCATCGAATTCGGTTATCCGGTATACGATTTTAATTATCGCCCGGTTACGAAAATGCTTTTTACGCAACTTCTTAAGCACGGTATTATTCCCTGCGGCAGGTACGGTGCCTGGAGATATGCTTCTATGGAAGATGTCATCCTTGAAGGCAGAGATATTGCCGGGAGGCTTTAAACATGCGCTATGTGCTAAAGACCCTCATCCAGCGCCGCAGCCTAATCAAAGAGTTGGTGAGTAAGGACCTGAAACTGCGCTATGCAAGGTCCAGGCTTGGTTTCCTTTGGCTCTTTTTAAGCCCGCTTTTGTTAGTGGGGATATTTTACGTTGTATTCTATAAGTTCCTGCAGGTCAGGACCGAAGAGATGCCGTTTCTTTTGTATTTAATGAGCGCAATATTCCCGTGGATGTTTTTTCAGAACTCGCTGACCGGGGCAATTACCAGCCTCTATGATAACAGGAATTTAATCAGAGAATCGGGCTTCCCCCATTACCTGATACCCCTCTGTGTGGTTTTGGTCAACCTCATACAATTCCTGCCTTCCCTTTTAATACTGCTGGTTTCAAGTGCCTTTATGCGCGGCGGACTGCCTATGTCGGCAGTACTGTTACCGGCCGTATTGGGGATGCACTTTGTGATTACGCTGGGGCTGGCAACTTTATCCTCTTTGCTCTACGTAAAAGCCAGGGACATAAAATACATTATCGAAGTATGCCTCACGTTGTTATTTTACCTTACTCCGGTATTTTATCCGCTGTCATTCGTCGAGGCTTCGTTATCGCCGGATTTATTCAGGCTTTACAAGCTCAATCCGTTCGTAGGTATAGTAAGCCTTTATCGGGTTACTTCAGTTAAGGGCGGTTATTATTCAATGGCCGGGTCCCTGGATATGGCAACACTTGTGTATGTCCCTGTATTATTTGCGGCATTCGTCGCATTATGCAGCGCGTTATATTATCGGAAAAACAAACGCAGAATCAATGATCGCCTTTTTTATTAGCCGTCGTCATTTACAATGCCAGAGCATATAATCGAATTAGAGAACCTCGGCAAAAGGTATGAGCTGCCCGGCGTTTCGGTAAGCGGCCCGGTTGTTCATACAAGAGACGTCTGGGCGCTTAAGGGCGTCACTTTTGAGGCAACAAGAGGCACAGTTACCGGGATAATCGGCAGGAATGGCGCAGGAAAGACTACCCTCCTTAATATTATTGCCGGTACGCTTTCATCGAGCGAAGGTAACCTTGCCGTAAAGGGGAAAGTGCTCGGTTTGTTTAATTTAGGGGTGGGGTTTCAGGATGAGCTAAGCGGCAGGGAGAATATTTTTTTAAACGCTGCGCTCTTGGGGGCGCAGAGGAAGGAAGTAGAAGAAAAGCTGAATGCGATAGTTGAGTTTTCAGAACTAGGCGACTTCATCCATATGCCCCTGGGTACTTATTCGCAAGGAATGCGCCTGAGGCTCGGTTTTAGTATTATCGCAAACCTTGAATTTGACATCCTGGCCATTGATGAAGTGCTTGCGGTAGGGGATTCATTGTTTCAGAGCAAATGTTTTCAGCGCCTGATGGAATTTAAACGCTCAGGCAAAACACTGGTATTCACCAGTCAGAATATGGATTTGGTGCGCCGGCTTTGCGATAAGGTGATATTGCTTGAACACGGCAGGCTTTTATACGAGGGGACAGCCGAGGAGGGGATGCGCAGGTATCAGCAGGCGCTTGAGACTGAGCGTTTCTATGTGGGGCAGGGGCGTTTGCCTTCGGGGCTGGTAAAAGATACAAAGAAATGGGCGCAGGATATGGAAGACTGGGGGAAAAAATTAGGGACCAAAGAGGTGGAAATCGAAACAGTTGAATTCATACACAGATTTGGCCTGCGCTCGAACCGGGTAAAGACGAGGAGCCCTTTAACTATCAGGGCAACATGCAAGGTGCATAATACCATCAAGGACCCTCATTTTGGGGTGGCAATTTTCAGGCGCGACGGCGTATACTGTTACGGGCCCAATACCGTATTTGACGGGCATGTAATCGAAATGATGCAGCCGGGGAAGGCAAGCTTCCAGCTGCGGCTTAAAGAGCTGCTATTAGCCCCCGGGGAATACCGCATTTCCCTGGCTATCTGGGATAAGGATGAGGCCTTGCCTTTTGATTATCATAACGGCTTCTATCCGTTGCATATTACCGGCGGCGATAATAAAAACGATGCATTGCTTAATACCGTCTATGAAGCAGGGTCTGAAGGTTCAATAGTAAACCGGCTCAAGAAAATGATCGCAGGCAAGCCTTACGTGCAGCCTTCACCCGGCAAGGCTCAGGAGCCGTTATTGAATCCCGGTATCGAAATAGGCCGGGTGAGTCTTAGAGATACGCAAGGGTGTGGCAAAGACGTATGCACGACTTTAGAAGACCTGTATGTAGAGGTGCAATTGCTGAAATTTCCGAAAGAGAAAAATAATTTCTGCCTCTGGGCAGACATTTTTCGCGGCGACGGCATTTATTGCCAGGGTATACAGATGCCGATAGAAAAAGATAATTTTGCTCGCGCATTTTTCCCCGAGTTTCCGCTCTTACCGGGCAATTACGCGGCGGGCATCGGGGTGTGGGATTTTGTACGGAATAAATTCATAGCATACAAAAATAACGCGCTAAGCTTTAAAATGGTATTTAACCGGCAGGACCACGGGACTGTATACTTAAGGCACCGGTGGGATTGGCATATTACTTAAAAGCCCATGAATACGTTTCCAACCGTATCTTTTATAATCGTAGATTATAACGGTGTTTCGCTCTTAGGGGATTGCCTTGATTCTTTGTGCGGCCAGGACTACCCGAAAGAGAAAATCGAAATTATTGTCGTAGATAACGGCGCAGGAAGCGATTCCGAGAGGCTCATAGTTACCCGATATCCGCACGTCAAGTACCTCAAAAGCAGCGTCAACAATTATTGCGCGGCAAACAACGTAGGAATACGAAAATCGAAAGGCGAGTTCGTGGCATTAGTGAACAATGACGCAACGCTTGCACCCTGCTGGCTGAAAGAAATACTCCCTGTGATGCTTCATCACAAGAAAGCCGCGGCTGCATGCGGGAAGGTTTTGTTTCCCGACGGCAGAATCCAGGGCACCGGGCATATTGAGCTTCCTAACTTTTACTGGGCAGACCGGGGGTTTAAAGAAGAAGAGAGGGGCCAGTATGCGCACATTGAACAAATTGACAGCATTTCGCACTGCGCGGCAATATTCCGCAGGGAATGTATCATGCAGGCTGGTTTGCTCGACGAAGATTTTATTATGTATCTTGAAGACGTGGACATCTCCTTACGGATCGCCCAGAAAGGCTGGAAATTATTCTATGTGCCTTTAAGTATAGCGCATCATAAATTCCACGGCTCCATAGATGATGCCAGCGTTGAATTCTTGTGCGAGCGCAATAGGTTATTACTGCTGGCGAAGCATTTTCCAGAGAAGCTTGCCGACGCCTTGTTCGGAAAAGGGTTTTTTGCGAGGGCGCAGAGTAAAAAAGGCCTTTTGGGCATTCTGCCTCTGATTTTGGACAAGCTCTCAAAGCATCACGGTGCTGAAACGGCGCGCAGCCTTTTACCCGAGATATTCGCAGGCACAGAAAAGGTGCTAAATTACCAAAAGGATACCCTGGCCAAAAGGATAGCCGATGCGCAGGAGCAGTTTGAATCTCATAAGCGCCAATGTGCGGTTGAAATCAATCTTTTGAAAGAAACGGTCGAAGCAGCGAAAAAGGATATAACGCAGCAGGGTGCACAGCTTGCCGAGACAGAGGCTCGGCTAAGCGAGGCATCTTGCGAACTGGTTCTGCTGAGGCAACGTTGCTCTGAAGCCGCGCAGGAAATCGCCGAGAAGGAGCAAGAGATTTCTTCAATCAACCGGCAACTCCTTCTTAATACGCAGGTGCTCAGAGAGGCCCGGGAAGAGGCGTCATCCTTACAAAGCCAGTTGCACCAGATCTATAATTCCGAAACGTACCGTTTTATCGCAAAGCCGTTATGGAAAATACTCGATTTCTTTAAGGGTAAAAGAATAGCCCGGCTGGATTCGCACGGAAGCGGGGTTATTGTAATAAAGCCTTTCTGTGTGGGAACAGCTGATGCGCTTAATATGCTCAGGCAGCTTTGTCAATCCTATCCGCAGACACGGATTGCAATCTTTGCGAATGTAACGGCTGCGGATTATCAGGTGCTTATCAACAGTGAATTTGCGCAAGACCGCTATATATTCAGCCCGGGTATCAACCGGCTGACAATATGGCGTCTGTGTAAGGCGCTTTTGCATATTCGCAGCATACGCTATGACCAGTCAATTGTGCTGATGGGAGAACCGGCGTATCGCGGTTATTGGAAGGTTAAGCTATTTGCCTTACTGTGCGGGTCGCGCCGGATGAAATTTCACTTCATCCGCCCTGCGCAGGCAGAATCACATGAAACGTATGCAGCGGTTAGGTATTTCGGCAAGGTGCTAAGCAGTGTTCTGCGGGTATCAGTCTTTGCGGTTGCGTTCTTACTCGGTATCGTAATTCCGCTTAAGCTCAAGAAAATTTTTCAAAAATGAATATTCTTTTTCTTTCCCGCGATTACCCGCCATTACAGACCGGAGGCGTAGGTACCTATGTGTACGAGATTTCGCGATTGCTTGCGAAAATGGGTAACCAGGTGCATGTAATTACAGGCGCGCCAGAGGGGCCGCTTGAGTATATTGACCAGGGGGTGCACGTGGTGCGGGTCAGGGTTGCGGCACGCCGTTTCTTTGGCGGCTTTCCCGTAAGGCTTACAGGAGTAATCGAGCGCATTGCCTATAGTATGTCGGTTTCTCGGGAGATTAAAAAACTTATCCGCAGGCACAGGATCGACATCATAGAAAGCTGTGAGGCGCGGGCAGAGGGTTTCTGGTTTTATCTTTTTCACAGGAATCCTGCGCTGGTGATTAAATTGCATACTCCCGAAAGTATTGTTTTTACATTAGACGGCATTCCTGCGACCCTTGATTTTAAATGTATAAAGGCATTAGAGGAATGGTGGATTTTACGCGCCCGTAAGCTCATCGGCTTAAGCCGCAACATCATTGATCTGACATCCCGTTATTTTAAAATTCCTTTACGGAATGTGCCGGTGATTGAAAATCCTTTAGATACCGCCTTCTTTCGGCCTGACCCTTTAGTGCATCCGGTGCGCTACCGTATTTTATTTTCAGGGAGGCTGGAGTTTCGTAAGGGCGTCCATGTGCTTATAAGGGCGGTCCCTTTGTTGTTGGAAAGAATTCCTGAGGCAACGTTTCTTTTTGTGGGTAGTGATTGCGGGGTTAAAGAGTACCTGCTGAAGAAAACCAGAGAACTCGGTATTGAACGGGCCGTTGATTTTCTCAACCAGGTGCCCAGGGAACAGATGCTACTGCATTACCAGCGATGTGAGGTGAGTGTGGTGCCTTCATTGTGGGAGAACCACCCATACGCGGTCCTGGAGGCAATGGCCTGTGGCAAGCCGGTGGTAGCCAGCAATATAGGGGGGATTCCGGAAATCATCCAGGACGGGTTTAATGGAATGTTGGTCCCTGCCGGCAGTCCTGTATCATTAGCCGCAGCCATAGAAAAGGTTTTGCTCGATGCGGAACTTAAGGCAAGGTTGGGGCGTAACGCACGGCATTACATAGAGCGTCAGTATGACCCGCAGTATCTGACGTTAAAAAATCTCGCTATCTACGTAACATTGCTGCGTCGGAAACCGAGTTCATAAGTATGATTTTTTTGCCGAAACCAAA